>JALXCS010000001.1 GCA_026990815.1 Methylomonas sp.
CAATACAGGATGGGAAATTCTCCAAAAGCGGACCGATGATACCCCGACTTGCCCCACCTGCCCCTAAAATCAGTATTCGTTGGGCTTTAAGTTTAACACTATGATTATCAACAAGATCTGTCACCAACCCGATGCCGTCGGTATTTTCTCCCAGAATAGAATTATCCTTTTGTAAAATCAGTGTGTTTACGGCTTTACTGCCATCTGCTCGTTCAGATTTACTATCAGCATACTGCCAAGCCAATTCTTTTAATGGCACCGTACAATTTAATCCTTTGCCGCCCTCAGCAAAAAAAGTATCAACCACCTTTGTAAAATCATCAGCTGTGACTTCAATCGCATCATAAATCAGGTTTTGTCCGGTTTGTCCTGCAAACAAGTGATGAATCACAGGTGATTTGCTGTGCTTAATTGGTGATCCGAAAACTGCATATCGATCCGGTTTTCCAGAAATCACAATCTTTCTCCTTGTAACCATTTGGAAACCGGTTTAGCGTAATAAGTTAGAATTGCATCACAGCCGGCACGTTTGAAAGATAATAATGATTCCATTACCACTGCTTTTTCATCCAGCCAGCCTTTTTCTGAGGCTGCTTTTAACATCGCATATTCGCCGCTGACCTGGTAAGCAAAAGTAGGTACCTGAAATTCTATTTTGACCCTTTGAATGATATCCAGATACGGCATTCCCGGTTTTATCATAACCATATCAGCCCCCTCCTGAATATCCAGCAACACTTCATGCAAAGCTTCATTGGTATTAGCGGGATCCATTTGATAACTATATTTATTGCCTCCAGCCAAATTTGCTGATGAACCGACTGCTTCACGGAAAGGGCCATAAAAACTGGAAGCATATTTTGCTGAATAGGCCAATATTAATGTATTAACACGTTTGTTTGTTTCCAAAGCCTGACGTATAGCCGCAATCCGACCATCCATCATGTCCGAGGGGGCTACCACATCAGCTCCCGCTTCGGCATGTGATATAGCCTGCTTAACCAACACTTCGACTGTTTGATCATTTAACACATACCCAGATTCATCAATCAGACCATCCTGACCATGCGATGTATAAGGATCCAGCGCGACATCAGTGATTACACCTAGGTCAGGAAATTGTTGCTTCAGGATACGAACCGTTGTCTGAATTAAACCTTCAGAATTAAATGCCTCTTCTGCCCCCAATGTTTTTTTTGTCTGAGAAATAACCGGAAACAATGCCACTGCAGGAATCCCCAGTTTTACAATTTCCTTAACTTCTTCCAATAGGAGATCTAGTGAGAACCGGTAAATATCAGGCATAGAAGCAATAGCTACTTTTTCCCTTTGTCCTTCAGTTACAAACATTGGGTAAATTAAATCATTAGTAGACAACTGAGTTTCTCTAACCAGTCGACGGGAAAATTCATTGCTGCGCAGTCTTCTTTTTCTGGAAATTGGAAAATTAATGTTTATATTCGACATAAGATGTAATATATTGAGAAATTAAACGTATTATTGTACAAATTAATATTATACTTAAGCATTTGCAAACTGAAATTTTGCCAATTTGCAAATGCAACATTTAACACATAAGGTACAAAAATGGTAAGTAACAGCAAAACAGTTTTCCGGTTTTTTTATCTTGTTGCTTTTAGCCTGTTTTTAGGCTTTTCAACTGTCTTAACAGCAAATGCCTCTTTAGCCCCACCGCAAAAAATTATTTATGATTTATCGGAAAAGCTAAAACAAAAATTAAAAGAGCCTGATTTTGCTCAAGATCCTAATCGAGTTGCTGAATACATCAAACAGGAATTATTTCCTCATGTCGATGCTTTCCGCATGTCGGCACTGGTTTTGGGAAAACACTGGCGTACTGCAACAAAAGAACAAAAACTGGAATTCACGCGTGAATTCAGAGACCTTCAAGTCAGAACTTACTCTTCAGCATTTACCACCCAATTTCAGGACTGGACCATCAAGTTTCTGCCGCTTAAACTTAAAGAAGGCGCCAAAAAAACCGTAGTCAAAACACATATCATTCAACCCGGCAAGCCACCTGTCAGTGTCGATTATTACATGGCGTATCGGAAAGGAGAATGGAAAATCTATGATGTCAAAATTGAAGGTATTAGTATGGTTATTACCAATCGAAATACCTTCAGTGAAATGATCAAACAACAAGGTTCGCTCGATGCGGTCATTGCCGAATTGAAAAAGAAAAACCAGTCCAATGCTAACTTGAATTCCTGAGATTAACCCAACCAATCCCGGGGCTTTAGAAACTCTTTATACAATTTTTCTTCAGCACTCCCGGGATCTGGCTTCCAGTTATACCGCCAGTTCACAACGGGCGGCAAAGACATAAGAATTGACTCAGTCCTGCCCCCTGATTGCAAACCAAACAAAGTTCCCCGATCATATACCAGATTAAACTCTACATATCGCCCACGACGATAAAGCTGAAATGATTTTTCACGTTCGCCAAACTCCAAGTCCTTTCTTTTTTTAACAATAGGTAAGTAGGCGTCCAAATAATGATCGCCAACGCTTTTCATAAACGCAAAACATTCATCAAATTCACCTGCATTTAAATCATCAAAGAACAACCCTCCAACGCCCCTGGTTTCTCCTCGGTGTTTCAGAAAAAAATATTCGTCACACCACTTTTTATATTTGGGATAAACACCATCACCGAATGGCAAACAGGTTTCTCTGGCAACTTTATGCCAATGAATAACATCTTCTTCAAATGGATAATATGGAGTTAAATCAAAACCACCTCCAAACCACCAGATTGGCGGTTCCCCCTGTTTTTCTGCGATAAAAAAACGTACATTGGCATGTGATGTAGGAATATAAGGGCTTTCCGGATGAATGACCACGGAAACCCCCATCGCCTGAAATTTTCGTTTCGCCAATTCAGGTCTTTTTGCCGTTGCAGAATGGGGCAGATGATCTCCAAAAACATGCGAAAAATTTACCCCTGCCTGCTCAAAAATATCACCATTTGAAAACACACGAGTTCTGCCACCACCACCTCCTCTCCGCTCCCAGCTATCTTCTTCAAATTCACTGCCGCCATCCAGAATTTCTATAGCAGAACAGATTGAATCCTGAAGTGTCAATAAATATTCTTTTACTTTATCAATATCGTTTTGTTGCATAAGTTTAATTTAAAATGAAAAAATCAAATTTGATAGAATCTACCAGTTTTTTAATGATTCGGCTATGAAAGATAAAGATTTAATTTATGCCAGTCCGGTAAATCAAACCGGACCTTTCAAATTTGATAATACCGTTGCGAAAGTTTTTCCAGACATGATTATCCGCTCGGTACCTGGCTATAACACAATTATTTCAGCCATAGGTTTGCTAGCAGCAAAATTTAGCCAACCAGCAAGCAACTGTTATGACCTAGGATGTTCGTTGGGGGCTGCCACACTTTCCATGCGCCACCATATTATCGAAACAGATTGTAAAATTATCGCCGTCGACAATTCCATAGCTATGCTAGAGGGTTGCCAGAAATTGATAAATCAAGATTCATCATCAATCAATGTTGAACTTGTTGAATCTGATATTCGCAATATAAATATTGAAAATGCCTCGGTTGTTGTTATCAATTTTACTTTACAGTTTATTCCAATAACTGACCGGCAAGCCTTGATTAATAAAATTTATCAAGGACTGTTACCCGGCGGTATTTTGATATTATCTGAAAAACTCAAATTTAAAGACCCTAGACAACAATCCTTGCAAACGGAAATGCATCATCTTTTCAAGAAAGCAAATGGTTATAGCGAACTTGAAATCAGTCAGAAAAGAACTGCACTGGAAAATGTCCTGATCCCTGAAACACTGGAACAACATCAACAAAGATTACTGGATAGCGGTTTTAATAGCACTGAAGTCTGGTTTCAATACTTTAATTTCGCTTCATTGCTGGCTTTAAAATGATGGAATATCAAGCTTTATACCAATTTCTGTCTGAGCAAAATGCAGGACAATGGGTGGATCGGTTAACGAAACAGCTACCAGAAGCCTTGGAAATGTCCAATCATGGACATTTATCTGAATGGCTGGAAGTTATTGAACAAATTCCGGTTTTAAGTAGCCAATTCCGCAAACTCACTTCCTCTGCAATCACCATCGGGAATGCAGAAGAAATAAATCAGGACACCCGGAAACAATTGAATTTGGCATTTAAAAGACTTTGCCCTTGGAGGAAAGGCCCGTATTCCTTATTTGGAATTGAAATAGATACCGAATGGCGTTCTGATTGGAAATGGGACCGACTCATTGATCACATCAAACCACTTCAAAACAGAACAGTTTTGGATGTGGGCTGTGGAAACGGCTACCATTGCTGGCGGATGTTAGGCGCCAAAGCAAAAATGGTAATTGGCATTGACCCAGCTTTACTCCATATTATGCAATTTCATGCAATTCGCAAATTATACGGTGAAGCTGCCAATTATATTTTGCCATTGAGACTTGAAGATCTGCCAGCCAATTTATCACTGTTCGATATGGTTTTCTCCATGGGAGTTTTGTATCACCGGCGTTCGCCATTTGATCATTTATTGGAATTAAAGGATTGTTTACGCCCAGGAGGGCAACTAATTCTTGAAACCCTGATTATTGAAGGAGAAAAAAACCAGGTTTTGGTTCCAGAAGGTCGTTATGCAAAAATGCGCAATGTATGGTTCATTCCCAGTTGTGAATCTTTGCAAACCTGGTTACAACGTTGTGGATTTGTCAATATCCGTCTGATTAACATCACTAAAATTACCATAGAAGAACAACGTAGCACCCGATGGATGCAATCACAATCCTTAAAGGATTTTCTACAACCTGACAACCACAGTCTAACTATTGAAGGGCTTCCAGCTCCAACACGGGCAATTTTCCTTGCTGATAGGCCATAAAATTCACCGCTAGGAATATTCAGATTCGATGACATGCTCAATTACTTCGTCAGAGGCCAACTCCAATCCTTTTTTATAGCATTCATTAGCACGGTCTTTGTCACCTTGTTCAGTGAAAAAATTACCTAACAAACGATACGCTTCAACTGTCGGACCTAAAGTAATACTTTTCGTTAAATAGGTTTCGGCTTTATAGGCATCGCCAAGCTGAATACTTAACCGGCCTAACATACGTAATAATACCGGATCATCTGGATGTTTCTTTAACCAGCTTTCCGCCTTTCCGAGTTGGGCTGCAGGATCATCTGAAACAATACTGCCGTATATTACCAACAAGGTTTCGTCCCAGTTTTCGTCCAAAATCTTTGCCAGCTGTGACTCAATCCGATCGCCCGCATTTGCTTCAACCATTGCGGCAAAATAAATAGCGGAAATTCCTTTTATCGATTTAATATTTTCGGGAATCGTTTGCCAAAGTGCTTGAATTTCATCAGGGTCAGCTTTTTCTGCCGCTTCTTTTAACAAGGAACTAAAAGTTTCGGCCTCGAGTAACTTGACCTCAGCTTCCATCAGAACTTTATTTTTTTGCAAGGATGGAATTAATTTTCTTAATGCGTCCCATTTTCCGGCTTTTTGATATGTTTGGTGTAATAATTTCAAAACACTGGCATGGCCTGGGTCGATGGAATGCAACTTTGTCAAAGTCTCTAATGCTTCATCAAACTGATTACCGGAAAGAAATAATTCTGCTTGTGTTAATCCCACAACAACCTCAGAATCAGGATGCATTTTTTCAGCTTCTGCCAGGTATTTATCGCGTTTATCAAACGCACCTCTGGCCTGAGCGGCCCGAGCAGCGTTTAAATAATGGAGTAAGGGGGCGGTACTATTGGAAGCATGTTTAATCAGTTTTTTTTCTGCATTTGCCCAATTACCTTCTGCTGTGTCTACCAAGCCATTAATTAACGCTTCTTGCGACTTCACTTTTTTTAGTTCCTGACCTTTTGATTTTATTTTCCCCGGCAATCGAAACAGCCAGCCAAGAAATCGAAACAAAAAATATAATAAAGCAAAAAACAGTATCAGAGCTGTCGCAAAAACCACAAACGATGTTTCAAGAGACCAATGTCCAATCCCCATTAACACATACCCGGGACTTTCAAATTGGGAAAGCCAATGATGAATCCCGAATGCTAGTGCAACCGCTAACAGCAGTGCACTCAAAAACCAAAAAATTTTTTTCACAATCAGCCTCCCTGTTGCAATTCTGCTTCCGCCGGTTGGGGCTCGGATTCAGGAACTGATTTCTCAGGCCCATGTAAGGATTTATCTGTTTCAATCCTCAATTTGACAATATCCCTGAGCATTTTCAAAGATTTACTAATATCAGGAAACTGAGCCCTGATTTGAATAGCACTAAGTCTGTCTAGCTCTTTAACAAAGCTATCGCTATCATTATTTTGGGTAAAATTTTCCGCAAGCCATTTTTTTGTGTCCTCAATACTTTTTCTAAACAAGGCATCATTTTGTTGAACGATTGCCAGTTTCACCAACTCCAGCTTAATTCTAAGTTCCTGCTTTAAAAATTCCGCCTGCTCGACTGTCAGAATTGCTTTTACTGGTTGTTCAGTATGTCTGATAGTCACCAAGCCTTCCAGCTCGATTAATGCTGAATCTAATAAATCATGAGTGTGTTCCTGATCCTGGACCTCTTGCTGATGTTCAGTATGGGTAATTTCCTTCCCCTCATATGGAAGCAAAATTGCCAGCTTATCAACATTGTCAATTAATAACTGAATTTTGGAATAAATACCGACAATATCAGGAACCTGAAGCTTATTGAGCAAAGCGATTTCTTTTGCAATTTCCTCCCTGATTTTAAAAGCAGCTGCATCACCACTTTCCCTTAATCTTTGGTCAGCCGCAATCAGCGCTTCCTTGGTGGTATTTACATCACCCACTAACATCAATCGCTGATTGGCAATACTCAGTAAATATTCAGCATCAGCAATCAACCAATCTCCACGGGTTTTCCCTAATTGACGTCTAATTCGGTCCATGGATTTGGTCAATTTTTCAACCGTTAGCTCCAATTTTTGCTGATGCAACTTTGCAAAGTCTGCCAGTTTTTTATTAAAAAACTCATCCTTATTAGCTAAATCAGAAGTTAATGTTGCAACTTGCGTTTGTAATGCCGATAGCTGCGACTGATAACCAGAAATTTGCTTGGTTAATTCAATTACCCGCTGATCACCTTCATTGAGTTCTCCCCCAATATCTTCCTGCTGGTTACGCAGTTGTTGCAGTAAATAAAAGCCACCACCAGACAATATCAGCACTAAAAATAAAATTATAATACCAAACCAAAAACCAGCTTTTGATCGTTTTGGCTTATCTATTGGATTCTGAGGTGAAATATCAGATTCCTCGGCGTTACCGCCTGATTGCTCTTCAGTTTTATCTTTTCTATCAATAACTTCTGACACTTCTCCTCCCCTTTTGTATTGCCTCAACTAGCGCGGAATCTGTCGGTTGCTGCGAGATTATAATTTCTTGAAAACCAAGTTCTGCGGCTATTTTACCAATTCGTTCACTGATAACGACTAATGGTATTGAAAATAATTGCAATTTTTTTGTCCCTAAAATTTTCAACAAGTTATTCAATGCTTCAACACTGGTGACTATAATGGCTCCAAGCTCTTGTTTATACAGTAGTTTTTCAACAGGACTTGTATCTACTTTTGGCTTGATTCTTTGGTAAACTTCCAAATAATCAACCCGTGCACCCCGTTTTATCAATATCTCCCGCAATAATTCTCTACCACCAAGCCCACGAATTATCAAAAAGCACACTCCTTTGATATGCTGCAGTTCTGGTAAAGCCAAGACTGCCTCCGAATTAAAGCCCTGTTTTGGTACCAAATCAGCAGCAATTCCCACATTTTGTAATGCGTTTGCAGTTGCTTTCCCGATTGCAATAACTTTAATATCCTGCAGATCCGGTATTTTCCCATTATTCGCATCAAGAACAAAATTTACCGCATTTGCACTAACAAAAATTAGCCATTGATAAGCTTGTATTCCGGTCAAAACCTCCCTGATTCTAGCGTCAGATTCAAGGGGAACTATCTCCAATACTGGCATTTTGACAGGTATCGCGCCCATTTGTTCTAGCAAAAAACATAAATTTTCCGCCTGTTTTTCAGGACGTGTAACCAGGACCTTCAGATCAGTTATACAGTTCACTTAAAATATTATCAGCACCTTGGTTTAACAAATCTTGAGCCGCTGCTTTTCCAATCTCTGCCGCATTGTCGATTAAACCATTTTTATTAGTACGATAGATTATGCTGCCATCAGGTTTTCCAACCAAGCCTCTTAGGGTCAAAAATCCTTGGTCTATTTGTGCAAAACCTGCAATCGGAACTTGGCAGCCTCCATGCAATGTTTCGTTCATTGCCCTTTCGGCAGTGACACAAATACTGGTTTGTTTATCGTGTAAAGCCCCAATCATTTCATTAATCCGTTGATCGTCGATGCGACATTCGATACCGATTGCCCCTTGACCAATTGCCGGCAAACTTTGCTCGGGTGGAAGCGCCTGACTAACCCGGTGCTCAAACCCCAAACGTTTTAATCCTGCAACTGCTAAAATAATGGCATCATATTCATTGGTATCCAATTTTGATAACCGGGTATTTACATTACCCCGAAGCGGTAAAATTTCTGCTTTTGGGAATTCCTCTTTGATCTGACATTGACGACGCAGACTTGAGGTGCCTATACGTGCATTTTCCGGTAAATCAGTTAGTGATGAGTAATGATTTGAAACAAGAGCATCTCGTGGATCCTCTCGAGCCAAAATAGCTGCTAAATGAAGCCCATCAGGAAATTCAACCGGAACATCCTTCATTGAATGCACTGCAATATCCGCATTCCCTTCCAGCATCCCTTGTTCCAGTTCCTTCACAAACAGTCCTTTCCCGCCCACTTTAGCCAAAGGCGCATCAAGAATTTTATCGCCTCGGGTAGTCATTTTTACCAATTCGGTTTTAAGGTCCGGGAAAATTTCCACCAATTTCCTGGCAACATATTCAGCTTGCCATAGAGCCAGAGGACTTTTTCGAGTTGCGATACGAATAATATTTTCAGACAAGTGCTTAAATTATGACAAAAATCACTATTGTAACTGATTTGGAATATTGTTGAGATTTTGCCGGGCAGTGAAAATAGTTTTTTCAAAAAAAGGCCTTTTAACTGTAAATAAATCAGGCATTTAACATAGTTATATTCTTTGACTATTTACATATCTATATTTTTCGCTTTATACATAACAATCTTTGTACACGACAGAAATTTGTATTAAAGAGGTAAGTGATTGAAATAAAAAGACACACGCAGATACATCCTGGTAGCTCTCTATCGCACCCCCGCGATATAATATCTATTTATTTCAATTACTTACCTCTTGATTACGCCTTTAGCTCCCGTAAAGTAACGGGGTCTGCATGAATACACGCGTATAGCAATCTATCAAAAATTTGTTCAGGCCAATATCTTCGATTAAATCGATAAGCAAATTCTG
>JALXCS010000002.1 GCA_026990815.1 Methylomonas sp.
CTTCTATAGAAGGTAAAATAATAAAATTAATCACACCTTTTTCAAAATCTCTCTGCATTGCCGCTAAATTGGCATAATTAATATGAGAAACGCGAAGCTTGGAAAATTCCCCAAAATCCTTATCAATCAATTTTAACGCTAAATTTGATTCGGTAGGCGTCAAATCAGGAATAATATTTTGATTCAAACCAATTATAAATTCAGGATGATTGTCAGATTTATCTGCGCTCACAACCGCTTGGGCAAATATAAACAACAAAATCCCAAATACCTGTTTGATCATTTCCGTCCCTTGGTCAATCCTTTGCCTGAATATTCCGACCAATCTGGAACTCCAGAGAATACAATGCTTTATTAAGGTTGTATCTAGCCCGATACAGTGAGCCTTGTACAAATGCTTCTGTTACCTGCGATTCAAGTACATCTTTGGTTTTAACCATTTCTTCACGATAAGCCCGAATGTGAAGATCCCGGTTTTGTGCTGCATATTTAACCGCCACTGAAAAATCATCGATTTGTTGACTGGCTGATTTCAGGCGCAACAAATGCTGTTTAATGAGTAACGCGGTTACCTGATTTAACAAAACTTTTTGACTTTCTAATTTCCTTAAGCCTGCCTTGGCCTGGTCCACTTTGGCTGAAGTTCTAAAGCCATCAAAAAGATTCCATTTCAATTCGACTCCTATGGTCCACCCTTCCCGGTTATCCGAATTAATCAGTCCACTATCAAAATCACTCCAGATTTTGTGCCCAGTAACACCCAAACCCAATCTAGGGTAATAGCCGCTACGCGCTTCAGTAATTTTTTCTCCAGAAGCCATAACAGCTAAACTAAGCTGCTGAATATCAGGATTAAAGTTCTGGGCATCATCAATCAATTCTTGCAAATCTTTATTTAATTTGAAAGGTTCTTGATCAAATTGCACTGTGATTTGTTCAGACCAATCAAGCCCCATCGCATTAGCTAATGCTTGATATGCCAGCTCTGTAGCATAGTGGGCCTCATGAAGCAATGCACGTGTGATTGCAGTTGTTGTTTTAGTCCGCAAATAATCAGTCTTTTTTACTTTTAAGGAGCCATTTTTGAATAATAATTCTGTCAGTTCTTCAATGACTTGAAAGCGTTCCAGCGTATCGGAAGTTAATTGTTCCATTTGCCGGGCGAATTCTGCTCCATAATAAAAACGTTTAATATCCCGGATAATACTTAAAGTTGATTTACGAATTCCTTGCTTTGCAATTTCAATACCTTGCTCAGCCTGGTTTACAACAGCATGACGTTTACCACCCGTAAAAACCGGATAGGTCAAATTAATGGACGCCGACAAAATGTCTCGATCCACTAATTTCAATTTCATATCCAAAGGGATAGATTTAATTGGTTTTGGACCAATATTTGCCAACTCACTGGGTAGAGAAACTGCCCCTTGTAGAGAAAAAGTTCGATCCTGATCTGCTCTGCTGGCACTAACATTAATATCTAACTGCGGCCAATAGGCAGACATCGCCTGGTAATATTGTGCTTCAGCCATTTCCAATGCCGCCTGGGAAACCTGTAATGATTGATGTCTTTCCACCGCGATCCGAATACAATCATCAAGCGTTAAATTTTGATACTGTGAAACTCTGCCATCTGGTATTGCTGTTCTTCCACATAAAAGCAGAAATACAAACAAAACTTTACAATTCATCTTGCAATCAAATTATCCCAGTTAATCCGAAAACTGGTTACGGATTGCAATGATCTCTTCATAATGCTCAGTCATTAAATTGACCAACTGCGGATCAAATTGCCTGCCTTTTTTACTTTGAATATAGGCTAAAATAGTATCATCTGACCAGGGCTCTTTATAAATCCGCTTGCTCCCCAAGGCATCAAAAACATCCACCAAAGCAACAATCCGGCCTTCAATTGAAATATCTTTACCGGCCAAGCCGTCCGGATAACCTGATCCATCAAAATACTCGTGATGCTCGTGAGCAATCCTGGCTGCCATTTGGATCAAAGGCTTATCCATTGATTTGAGAATATCAAAACCCAGTTGGGAATGGGTTTTCATAACCTCAAACTCATTCTTTGTCAAACGCCCTGGCTTATGTAAAATAGCATCAGAAATACCAATTTTGCCAATATCATGCATTGGTGAAGTAATCTTGAGCATCTCTGAAAACTCATCACCCATACCTAATTTTTCAGCTAGAAAACGCGATATTTCCGCCACTCTTTTTAAATGTTTGCCCGTTTCATGACTCCGGTTCTCGACTACCTCTCCCATCAAATAAATAAATTCCTTTTGGGTCTCAAGAATATCGTCGTTTAATTTAATCGACTCGGAAATATCTTGACTAAGCGCCAAGTAGCAATGAGTATCACCTTGTAAATTTTTAATGCCGACAATTACACTGCTAAATGTCTTTTCGGGACCGTCACGATATTGTAATTTTAATAGCTCCGCACTATGCCCTTGTCTTTGAATGCGATCCAGGATACGTTGCTGAAAATTTCTTGCCTCCTGATCTGCTTTTTTACGGGAAATCAAGTCACAATATGATTGGCCAACCAGATCTTTAGCCTGGCACTGCAGACTGTTACAAAGGTTTTGATTAACACTTTGTATCAAACCATCATTTCCGATAACACAGAGTGACGAACCAACATCCAAAGCGCGCTCATATTCTGCTAAAAAATGTTTTTGTTGATCCAAATCTTTTTTCAGGTCTGCAGTACGCAATTCATGCTTGTTAAACAAATGGGTCATATCAACCATCATTGCGACATATTCCTCGACCTGATTTTCATCATCAACAATCGCAGTAATAATCACGTCAGCAACGAACATCTTGCCTTGCTTGGT
>JALXCS010000003.1 GCA_026990815.1 Methylomonas sp.
CTCACATCTGCCCTACAGCAAAATTTTTCAGGCTCTCTATTGCAACTTCCTGCTCCTAGTCACTTTTTTAGCCCAATTATTGAATCAGTCATTTTCTCACCCCCATCCATACTAGTCCTGATCAAACCAAATTTTCATTGATAACCCCAAAAAACCCACTTTTCTAATTATCTATAACAAAATAGCTGGAAATACAAGAGTTTTGTCCAAATAATTTTTTATTAAATATCATGCCTTTGCGCGAAAGATTACTTTTTTTGTAATCTTTCAAAGCCCCATAAGAAAAATTTATCTCTATCATAAATCTACGTTTTGAATTCACCAAACAGGAATACAATTCCAATTTAATGATATGAATACTGAAAATCTTGAACTAATCAATGCAGAATCAATTACACCTGAAGAGATTCACTGGCTATGGCCACACTGGCTAGCATATCGAAAACTGCACATTCTGGCCGGCCCAGCTGGAACAGGTAAAACCAGTTTGCTGCTATCAATTGCCGCCATCATCTCAAAGCAAAAGAGTTGGCCCTGCGGACATCCATCGGATTTGAAAAAAACCGTTATTTGGTCTAGTGAAGATTCGCCTGAAGATACTTTAGTACCCCGATTGATTGCTAACAAAGCTGATTTATCTATGATTGAATTTGTCGGTGATATAAAGGGCAAAATTCACCGAACATTTGATCCCGCCCGCGATATGGAGTTGCTTGCAAGTACTATTAACTCCATGAATAATGTTGGCCTAGTCATTTTAGACCCAATTGTCTCTCTTATTGCAACTGACTCTCATAAGAATAGTGATGTACGTCGAGGGCTTCAGCCCGTTGTAGAGCTTGCTGAAAAAAATTCATGTGCGATTGTCGGCATAACCCATTTAAGCAAAGGCACAAATGGCCGAGATCCAGTTGAAAGGATCAATGGTTCAGTAGCATTCGGAGCATTAGCAAGAGTTGTTCTTATTGCGGTTAAAGCACCTTCTAACTTTAATAATAAAGAAGACTCTCGTTTACTAGTTCGAGCTAAAAGCAACATCGGACCAGATTCAGGCGGATTCTTATATAGCATCAAAGAACGTGCTTTAAAAGATTATCCCAAGATTTCTAATACTTATATTGACTGGAGAGAATATGTTGAAGGAGAACCAAGCGATTTATTGAGCTTAAATAAGGCCGTTAATGAACCCGAAAAAGAAATAGATAGCGCTAAAGAGTTTTTAAAACATCTTTTAACTGACTCACCTTTACACTCAACCCAAGTTTACGAATTATGCGAAGACCATGGATATTCAAAAGCTACGGTACGCAGAGCAAAAAAATCGTTGGGAATAATTTCTCATCGAGCAGAAGGAATTGCAGAAAATGGCAAGTGGATGTGGAAATTACCCCCCTCCTTAAGAACCTTAAGTTAACTAAGATAACCATCAAAAATAGTGATCATCTTAATCAAATTGAACACCTTAGTAAAAAAAAATTCCACTCTAAATACTTATTATGACTACTGCAAATATGAATGAAGTAAACACAATGGAAACACTGGACCTTGAACAAGCGGCGAATTTTCTAAAAGTGAACCCGGAAGTGTTGCGCCGTAAAGCTAAAGACGGTGAAATACCTGGCAGCAAAGTCGGACGGAAATGGGTATTTGTAAAAGAGCATCTTGCTGATTTTATTTCAGGCCGTTATCCTATAACTGAGCGAAAGCTTCAAGTTGTTGATGGATTGACAACTCAAGAGGAAAAAAAATGTCTATATCAAAAAGAGGCGAAATTTGGTGGATCAGGTTTACCGCACCAAATGGACGAAGAATACAAAAATCTACTGGGACTAAAGTAAAGAAACAAGCTCAAGAAATGCACGATAAGCTCAAAGCTGAATATTGGCGTGCTGAAAAATTAAAGGAAGAGCCCAAGGCCAAGTATGATTGGCAAAAAGCTGCTTGCAGGTGGATTATCGAAAAGTCTCATAAACGCAGTATCGATGATGACAAGCGCATACTTCGCTGGCTCCATAACCATTTGTATGGTATCGAAATGCATGAAATTAATGCACAACTGATTGACAAAATTATTTGTGAAAAGCAGTCGGAAGGTGTAGCTAATGCAACTGTTAATAGAACTCTTGCAGTTTTGAGAGCTATATTAAATAAAGCTGCTAAAGAATGGGAATGGATTGATTCTGCACCATTTGTTCGAAGTTTACCTGAAACAAATAAACGCAAAAGATGGTTAACGCAAGATGAAGCTAATCGATTGTTGAGTGAGCTTCCTCCACATTTAAAAGCGATGGCAAAGTTCTCACTTTTGACAGGTCTACGTAAATCAAATGTCGTTAACTTGGAATGGAATCAAGTTGATATGCAAAGAAGATGCGCCTGGATTCATGCGGATCAGGCTAAGGGCAAAAAGGCGATATCTGTTCCACTTAATTCTGATGCCATTGCGGTTCTTCAGGAACAAAAAGGCAATCATCAAAACAAGGTATTTACCTTTAAAGGAAAGCCTGTAAAAAGTTGTAATAACCATGCTTGGCGTAAAGCATTAAAACGAGCAAACATTAATGACTTCCGCTGGCATGATTTAAGACATACTTGGGCAAGCTGGCATATCCAAAACGGAACACCTTTGCTTTTTTTGCAGAAATTAGGCGGGTGGAGTGATTCAGACATGGTAGAAAGGTATGCTCATTTATCGCCGGAACATTTGCATGAATATTCAGGCAATGTGTCGATTGGTACAAATTTGGTACATTAAGAGATAAAGATTACAATAAAATAATTGTAACCCATTGAAAAGAATGGGGTGAACGATGGGGCTCGAACCCACGACAACCGGAATCACAATCCGGGGC
>JALXCS010000004.1 GCA_026990815.1 Methylomonas sp.
GATTATTACTTATGATAAGAATTTGGTAGTCAATAGTTATACTGGAAATGGCATTCCATTTCTCTGGGCAAATTTGACTACAAGCCAAAAAAATGACTTAAGAGTTGAGCCAAATGGTACTTTGAGCTCTGATGATGCAAAAGCACAAGCCAGATTGAATTTTTTACGTGGTGATCGAAGTAATGAAATCACAAATCAAGGGACTTACTCATTCCGAGACAGATTAGGTTTGTTGGGTGATGTTGTTCATTCTGATCCGGCATTTGTAAAAGAGCCAAATAAAAGCTGGCCTTCTTCTTCGCCATTTCCGTCAGTTTCAGGCGCAAGTTATATTGATTATGTGATAAATAAGACCAGTCGTGCCGGAGTGATTTATGTCGGTGCAAATGATGGAATGTTGCATGCTTTTTCAGAATCGACTGGAGCTGAATTGTTAGCGTATATTCCCAGTTATCTGTTTTCATCTGCATCCAGTTCAGAAGGGCTGCATTTTTTAACAGATCCGGATTATTTACATCGCTATTATGTTGATTTACCGGTGACTGTCTCTGATGTTTATATTGATAAAGGGGATGGCATTAATGACGATAGTTTGGATGATGATAAGGATTGGCATACAGTCTTGATTGGAGGAAGTCGTGCAGGCGGGCGTGGAATATTTGCTTTGGATATCACTGACCCAAGTACATTTAGTGAAGCCAATGCTGCTAGTTTAGTGTTATGGGAGTTCACCAATGCCGATGACCCGGACCTGGGATTGACTTTCAGCAAGCCCACCATAGCGATGATGAATAATGGTAGATGGGCCGCAATTTTTGGAAATGGCTATAACAATACTGGTGATGGCAAGGCTAAATTATTTATCCTATTTTTAGATGGTGGTGTTGATGGTGTTTGGACGGATGGCTCCGTAGACGGTAGTGGGAATATAACACCAGTTGATTATATAGAGTTGGATACTGGAGTCGGTTCCATCGTTGCTAGTGATTGTCTTGATTCCAGTAGTGACTGTAACGGATTATCAACGCCCCATGCAGTAGACTTAGATGGCGATTATACGATTGATCGAGTTTATGCTGGGGATGTCCAGGGAAATCTATGGGTATTTGATGTGTCGGCAGCAACCAGTATTGCAACAAATTGGAAATCAGCTTATGAAGATAGTTCAGGAATACCGAAACCTTTATTTATAGCTTCAACCAACCAACCAATTATGGATAAACCAATTACTATAAAGCATCCAGAAGTTGGCGATAGCTCCTCCCCTTCAAATTCGCCTAATCTGATGGTGTTTTTTGGAACGGGGCAATATTTAACAGGTAGTGATGTATCGACAGTGCCACCTACCCAGTCTTTTTATGGGGTGTGGGATCATGGTGCTCAGGAATTGACACCAAGTGACTTGGTGGAGCAAACTTTTGATACGACTACGACATTTCTTGATGTCAATGATGTCGATGTAACTGATCGGGTGAGAGTGCTCAGTAGAAATAGCGTTGATTATGCTGGGGGCGATGATGGTTGGAAAATTAATTTTAATATCAGCAGTGTTAGTGGGGAACGTGTAATCGTAGACCCGGACTTACATTCCGGACTGGTTTTTTTCAATACCTGGATTCCGGATAACACCCCATGTAATTCTGGTGGTGGTGGTTTTTTAATGTCAGTTGAGCAAGTTAATGGTGGCGCTCCTGAAACTGTTGACCCCGCATTTGATTTTAATGGGGATGGAACTATTGATGGTGATGATTTGGTTAAAGATGCGAGTGACCCTACCCATAAGTTTGCTCCAGTAGGGGAAAAATTTAATTTAGGGCTGCCTGCTTCCTCAAGCATTATTAGTGACAATCAATATACCCCTGGGAGTAATAGCAATTCACAGATTCATAAAAGGTTAGTTAGGGGGGGGGGAAGTAGCGGGCCGCCAGGGCCCGGTGGAATAAATTATACCGGAAGAATTTCCTGGAAAGAATTGCGGAAATAAATCGGATTTCATATCTTTCAATTGATTAACAAGCAGAGCTTAAATATGAAAATTATTTTTAGTATTTTAATATTGATAGCGCTAGATATGTTTGGCGCTACCAATGCATCTGAGCACCAAAAGAAAAATTCTTTTAGTGATGGGATACATAGTTATAAGGCTGACTATAAAAAAAATAACAATAGAAAACAAAAAAGGATAAAAGTTGATCGGACTAAAATACACAATGATAATAACGAGTTGATAAATAATAAGCCCGATAGCTCGAAAGAATTCTCAGAAGACCAAGAAGATTTGAATAGTTAATAAATTAACCACAGTTATTGATATTAATTCGTATGTTATATGATAAATAAAACGAAAGGCTTTACACTTATTGAGCTTGTTATAGTCATAGCTATTGTGGGTATTTTAACTACAATCGCTCTGCCCAGTTATCAGGAAAGTGTTAGAAAATCCAGGCGCAGAGATGCACAGGCTGAGTTACTTAATTTTGCGAATGCAATGGAGCGTCATTTTACGGAAATTGGTTCGTATTGCGACGCCGGAGGAGCTGGAGGGACTAATACCTGCGGCGCGTCCGGTACCAATGATACTGGAACGGCTAGCATTTTTTCTCCATCAACGTCTAGTTCAACCTACTATACCTTTACTATTAGCGCTATGAATGCTTCGGGAACGGCTTATACCCTGCAAGCTGTTCCAGTTTCTGGTGGTCCGCAAGCATCGGATAGTTGTGGAACGTTGAGTATTACTCAAGCGGGAGTGAAAAGTCCAAGTACAGCAGGTTGTTGGTAGACATTTGTATTTCAGTTTTATCTAAAGTCATAACAACCTTCCGAGTAAGAAA
>JALXCS010000005.1 GCA_026990815.1 Methylomonas sp.
AGTAAGTTAGGTTTTTCATAATTTCAATAAAAAGCCTTTTTCTTATGAGCTTGAAAAGAGAAAAACACAACCCATTGATTTTACATGCATCATTAAATGTCAAGATATTTTAAACCCGATTGCCCTGGCTAGTGGTTTATTATTAGTTCATTATAGCGTATAATATTGTATGTGAATAAAACTAGGATTCGGAGTAATCAAAAATGAGTTCAATAAAAAAACATCAAAATGAAAAAAAGCCTTCTTCAAAGCGCAGAGCTATAATTAAGGGGTCTGCTACTGCAGTACCCTTGGTTTTAACATTACGTAGTGGGGCTGCTTTTGCCGCAACAAGTGCTACAGCATGCGTTGTAAATACTCAAACCTTCCTTCAAAACAACCCTGATCAAAAACCGGTAACTTTATTGGAAAATGGCCAATCAGAAGCAATATCCTATGTGAGGATCTTGACAACAGGACGTGTTCTTGTAGAAGTTGACGCCAACAATAATCCTGTAGCAGGAGGACAAACCCTCGCAGTTTTTTTGGATCCAAATTCTCCCTATCCAGATGGATCTGTTGCACGCTGGTACAATGTTGATGAAAATAACATGTCAATGACTTACTATACAAATGAATCAGGTTCTACTGGAGGGATTGGGGGAATCATGGTCAATAATGCCAATTCCAAGAAATACAAAATTACTGACGAACAGACTGATTGTGCTGTTTTATGCTATGTTGACTCTAATGGCATGCCATACAACCCACCCGTTTATGGAAGCGCTCCTGGTGATGGTTCATTCCCGTTTGCAACTACGTCCTGTATGGCTTCAATTACCGGGTAGTTTTACCTTACTATATAAGAGCTTCTAATAAAACCATAATAATAAATGCTCTTCACACCAAACTAGACAATTCGTTGCTCACTGGTGCAGCGAATTGACTGTCTTACTTGTACTACACACCTTCCAAATAAATACAATCCCATTACGCGTTGTGAACGCAACTAAAGTAATCTACACTTAACACAAGATCCAATCGATTCTTTCCTGGACACAGAAAAAATTGATTTAACAGATTTTCACACTGATGAATGAATTAGCTCAAGAATCTCAACCCCAGAAATGGTTCGTACCAGATAGAGATGTATTGCTCATTAAGCAATGGGGAGATAATGCTATAGTCTATCATTCAAAATCGGGAGAAACTCACCAACTGAATGATATAGGAACAGCTGCATTACTGAAAATACAACAACAACCTGTTTCAATAGAGGCTTTAGCAAATCATATAAATAATTATTACGAAGTTGAAAATCCTGGTGAATTAACTATTCGATTGCAAAGATTGATAAAAGAATTTGAAATGCTTGGATTAATTGAACCATTTTCTGAATGAAACTAGGTAGTTATTCAATTTCCGAACTCACTAACAAAACAGTGAGTAAAAACGGAATAATCCTGTTAGTCGGACCATTTTCTGTACGTCTTCGTACTCGGGATCGGCAATTTGTCAGTACACTCCGTGATCTTTATCTGGATTTTTCTATCGGCTCAGCTGATAAACAGATTATTGATTTTCATATTGACATGTTTTCCCCGCCAAACCATCGTCGCTGGATAAAACCGCAAATAAATTTCAGTATTGATGGCTTATTCCCCTTCAGCCCTTTTTCTGTTTCTCACGCTACCCCTTTATTTGAATGGGGATTTAATTGGTGTATCGCCAGAAATGCACAAAACTATCTTTTACTTCATGCCGCTGTACTTGAAAAAAATAATAGATCTGTAATTCTCCCGGCATTGCCAGGCTCAGGAAAAAGTACCTTGGCAGCTGCACTCAGTCATACAGGTTGGCGCTTTTTATCTGATGAATTCTGTATAGTTAACCCACGCGACGGAAAAATTATTCCAATTCCAAGGCCAACCCCATTAAAAAATGAGTCAATACAGGTTTTTCGTAATTTTTCCCCTGATGCTTTTATAGGTCCGTTATTTCATAATACCCGTAAAGGAACCATTGGGCATTTACGACCGCCGCCATCAGCAGTTGAACAACAAAACAATCCAGGAATTCCACATTGGATAATTTTTCCAAAATACCAATCTAATTCGGACACTAATTTAATTTCTTTGGATAAAAGCTTCTCCCTAATGAAATTAGCTTCAAATGCTTTTAATTACGAAATTCAAAGTGAAATAGGTTTTAAACTATTAACCACTATGGTCGACAAATGCACTTGCTATAATTTAGTATTCAGTGATCTCAATTCTGCTATTTCCCAACTTAATACCTTAGCAGATAATGACTGATATTTTACGTTCTGACAATAATTTCATCCTCAGTTTTCTGAAAACCCCAGAAATTTATCTTTCTTATACCAAACAAGATTGGTCGTTATTATTAAGAGTAGCAAGAAACACCAATATCCTTGCTCATATCGGGTGGATTCTTAAGCACAAGGGTTATTTTGACCATATTCCAACCAAAGTAAAAGACAATATAGATGCCGCACAAAGAATCGTTGACTATCGTAAACAAACTGCATTATGGGAGCTGAACAGGCTCCATCATGCCTTAAATAATTTAAATACGGATATAGTCATTTTAAAAGGTGGAGCCTATCTCCTTTCTGGGCTACCTTTTTCACAATCCAGAATGTTTGCTGATGTTGATATTCTGGTTCCTAAGGATAAAATTGAAATTATTGAGCAAACACTGCTCAAGCAAAACTGGAAATCAATGAAGGTGGACGAGTATGATCAACATTATTACCGCGAATGGATGCATGAAATCCCTCCACTTCGACATGTGGTTCGAACTATTGAAGTTGACATTCACCATACAATTCTTCCGCTAACCAGCCGATTAAAGCCATCGCCTGGCAAATTGATTGCTGACGCAGCCAGTACAAAATTGTATGGTTTTAAAACCTTATCACCTTGCGATATGATATTACATAGCGCAACTCATCTTTTTTATGATTCTGGCCTGGAAAATAAACTTAAAGATTTAATTGATCTTGGCCAACTAATCAATCATTTTAGTGAAA
Source organism: Methylomonas sp. (assembly GCA_026990815.1). Classification (GTDB taxonomy): domain Bacteria; phylum Pseudomonadota; class Gammaproteobacteria; order Methylococcales; family Methylomonadaceae; genus JALSJK01. The sequence continues at coordinate 3,035 of JALXCS010000005.1, forward strand.
ACAATGAACATTTCACTAGCGAACTAATTGAACGTGCAAATGAACTGGATTTGACGAAACCGCTTTTTTATTCCTTACATTTCACGCAAAAACTTCTTGGAACAAAAATTTCCGCAAAAGATATACAGAATGCCAAATACAACACCCGCATTTCTAATGTTACGCTTTTAATAATGAATATCTTGGTTCCACCGGCAATATTGCCAGAACATCCAGATCACCCAAAACATAGGGTTCGTTTAGCCAGATGGTTTCTTTATATACGATCCCATTATTTAAGAATGCCACTAGAACTATTAATTCCACATCTACTCCATAAAAGCAAGGTGCGTTGGGAAGCACGAAAAACCAGACCTTAACTTACACTCCTTAAAAAGGACTCAAACATTAACAAACTCCAAATTGGTGCACTATAATCTTTAATCCCTGCCTGGTGCTGGTCAACCAATTTTCTTAAAAACTTTTGATCAAAAAGATTACTATCCCTCATAACAGGCCCAAGTAATGAATCTCTAGCCCTATCTTTTAAAGGCCCTCTAAACCAGGATGACAATGGTATTGAGAACCCCATTTTTGGTCGATATAAAATGTCCTCAGCTAAATATTTCTCAAGCGATTTTTTAAAGATATATTTTCCCTCTCTGCCATGTAGCTTAAATTCTGGTTTTATCCCTGCCATCCACTCTACAAGTTGGTGGTCAAGTAGCGGAACTCTAACTTCAAGTGAGTGCGCCATACTTGCCCTATCAACTTTGGTTAAAATATCTCCGGGAAGGTAAGTTTTAATATCCAGATACTGCACCAATGAAAGAGGATCATCAACGGGAGCTTTCTCAGAGTGAGTTCTGAATACCTCGACAGCTTTATATCCCTGTAGCTGATTCATTAAAGATTGGCTAAACAGCTTTTTTCGAAAATCATCAGTAGAGATTGAAACGCTGTGAAAATAACCGGCAACTGAATCACGAGCAATTGACTGAAATGTTGATTTGGCACGAAAAATCTTAGGCGCCCAATCCGCTTTTGGATAGAACCTACCTAATACACCGAAAACTGGCTGCCTGATTGCATTTGGCAACCAAGAACGCATCTGCTCCTCATAGGTATGCCAACGATAACGGCGATAACCAGCAAGATTTTCGTCCCCGCCATCCCCCGAAAGCACAACAGTGACCTGTTTTTTCGCCAACTCACAAACACGGTAAGTTGGCAATGCAGAACTGTCAGCGTACGGTTCATCATATAAACCAGATAATTTATCGATTAAACTATAATCATCCGGATCTACCTGTTCTACCCGATGGTTAGTGTGGTACTGCTGTGCTACTTTTTCTGCAAATTGTGATTCATTAAATTTTGGATCGCCAAATGAAATTGAACAAGTATTCACTGGATCGGAAGAGTGATTAGCCATCATTGCCACTACTGCACTTGAATCCACACCACCTGAAAGAAAAGCACCCAGCGGCACATCAGCAACCATACGTATCTTGACAGCTTCCTGGAATCGCTCAATTAACTCATCCCGAATTTGATTTTCATTCTCAGACCTATCAATAGAAAAATTAACATCCCAATACTGCCTGGCAGTATAATTTTTTTGACCGCGCTTTATTGTTAAACAGTAGCCCGGCTCCAGCTTATACACATTTTTATAGATGGTTTTGGGGTCCGGAACATACCCAAAACCAAAATACTCTTCAATTGCAGTGGGTTCAAGCTCTTTATTAAATTTTGGATGAGCTGCTAATGATTTTAATTCTGATCCAAAAATAAAATGTCCATTTGCAAGCTCGGTATAAAACAATGGTTTGATTCCAAGCCTGTCTCTTGCCAAAAACAAAACTTCTTTCGTCCTATCCCAAATGGCAAATGCAAACATCCCTCTTAATCGATCTACACATGTTTCACCCCATGCTTGCCAGGCATATAAAATAACTTCAGTATCACAATGGGTTTTAAAAACAAAACCGAGACTTTCCAGCTCTTTTCTCAATTCCGGAAAATTATAAACCTCGCCGTTATACGTCAAAACCGCATTGCCATCCTGGCTTACCATTGGTTGTTGACCATGCGATAAATCGATAATCGATAAGCGTCGATGCGCCAATCCTAAACCGGCTTCGGTATGGATTCCACCTTCATCCGGACCGCGATGAAATTGAGTTTCATTCATTTCGGAAAGTAACTGACGATTGATTTCCCGCTTTCCTTTTAGGTCAAAAATTCCCGTTATTCCACACATGGCTTAAATTGTTTTTATTGCTGGTGAATCATAAACTTCAAGATAAGAAGCCACCATCTTTTCTAAAGAAAATTGCTCGCTAATCCTTTTTCTGGCATTGCTCCCATGCTGGTCACGCAGTGTCCTATTTTTTAAATAGCTGACAATGCATTCAGCCATCATATCAGGATTTTGCTTTTCAACCAGACTGCCTGTTTCACCATCAATGACTAATTCGGAATTACCCCCAACATTGGTTGCAATAATTGGTAAGCCAGTTGCCATTGCCTCAAGAATGGTATTAGAAATACCTTCAGCGACAGAAGGTAATACGAAAACATCCAGACTGCGCATAATTTCGGCGATGTCATCTCTTTTCCCTGGTAACCAAGCTAGATCCTGCAAACCTGCATCCGACAATAATCGCTCTGCCTTAATTTTTAATGGTCCATCACCGATAATGATTAATCTAGCCTTGGTTTTAAGCTCAGGATAATCATTCATTGCTTTAATAAATGCACGAACTAGTGTCGGTTGATCTTTAACCCCATGCATCCTGCCAACTGTGCCAATATAAATTTCTCGCTCATCAAAGCGACAAGGGCAATCTTTTAATGTTATTTTTTTTTTGTTTCGAGGATAAAAAATACTTATATCAACTCCATTGCAAATTCTTTTAATTTTTTGCGGAGAAATCCCAACCTTATCAGTTAAATATTCTTCTAATTCCACGGACAGAGGAATAAAACGGTGGACAAATCGATTTAAAAACCGTCTTATCCATTGGTATTTTATGTTATCCCCATGTGGATCAAACACATCCCAGCCATGCTCACCATGAATTCTGTACTGAATACCGGCAAAAAAAGCAGGAATCTGGTATTCAATGGTGCCAAGATTTCGAGTATGAAAAATAGTTGGCTGGATTTCTCGAAGTAAACGATACAACCTGACAAAAGACATCCAGTCTTGGCCGGGTTGCTTATGTAGCGAGAAAACTTCAACATCATCTCGCTTAAGTCGTGATTCGAAATCAGTGCTGGCGGTCAAACAAATAATAGCGTGTCGATATTTTTCAGAAGGCATGTTATTGATTAAATTAACGACACCATTTTCCAAGCCACCTACGCCCAATTGATATATAGCATGGGCAATGAGCGGAGCTTTCTTTTCCAATTTCTGTTTCAAAACTTATGCTAAATCTTTAGCCAAGAAAGGACCAATTTTCTGGCTCAGAGCCAATGGTAATCGTTTCCATGCCGTAATAAATATCTGGTATTTAGGATTCAAAGGATTTATATCCGGAAGCGTGTGTGCATTAACCAAAAAAAATTCATAATATAACGGCTCGGGTTCGAATCCCCAGTGTCTTTTGAATTTATAGGATCCAGTACCGATTTTACTCCTTCCAAAATCAAATATTTTAATCCCTTTAGCAACAGCGCGCCGCATTACTTCCCAGTACATAAAATCATTTGCTTTAACTACTCGAGCTTGTTCTGTTCCACCGCCATAATAAGGCAAAACCTGGTCCCGAAAATAAAAATTCATGACACTACTAACTAATTTGCCATTATGCTCAATCGTTAAAATCTCACATTGGTCCTTAAAAATATCTTTTAACGCCTGAAAATATTTTTTTGGTAAAACTGGAGTTCCTAGGTTTCTGACACTTTCAGAATATGCCCTAAAAAACCGATCTATATTTTCATCCACAACACTTGTTAAACCTGCTTTGATACCTTTTCTAACTATTGCTCTTTGTTTCCTGGGTATCGCCTGCAAATTTTTTTCTTCTTCGGGATCTAATTCTTTCCGAAAAGTTACATATAGATCTTTAAAGGGTCTATCTGGCATCATTTGTTTTTGATTTCTCATTTCCAAATGATCAACGCCTAATTCATCCGCTAATCGACAAGCCTCTTTATCCAGCTTCAGAAAAGTTTCTTCGTCTTCGGCAAGAATCCCTCCGTAAACACAAAATGCATTAGAAACCAACGCATTGCCAAATAAAATACTTTTTACCTGAACTAAAGGTAAAACTCCTGTTATTTTTCCATTTTCTTCAGCATATAGATAATATGTTGAATGTGAAAAAACCCTGTCAATAAGCTGTTTCCACCCAGACAAATGAAAAAAAGTCCCTTGATCAGATTGCTGAACATAGTTGTCCCAGCTTTCAAGGGATGATGAGTCGAGTCTTTTGATCATTAAAGTTTAACCCTGCAAAGAAATAAGATGATATTTATTTTTCAAGGAATACTGCATCCATGGTATCCCAATCAAAATCTTGCAAAAGATTTAATATACGTTTTTCCATTTTTGACAGATTCAAATAATGGCGAAATCTGGTTTTTAATGAGAGTTGTTTCTGCCTGGGCTGACCAGGATCAATTTCCCATGGATGAAAATAAAAAATTCCAGATTGTTTTTCATTGTTATTAATATTTTTGAATGCCCATTTTGAAAAAAAGTAGGGGTATAGTCTAAAAAACCCCCCACCACCACACGGTAAATTTTTTTTAAAAAGTCTTAGCGTGGTAATAGGTATTTCTTTAAAATCATTATTCTCGATAGGTTGATACATAAATCTTGGGGCATCAGGAATACCATATAAATCATGTTTAACCGGATAAATACTGGAACTGTATTTGTAACCCTCCTCTTGCAGGACATCTAATGCCCAAAGATTTTTTGAAACAATTGAATAACTCGCCGCCCGATACCCTTTAATCTCCTGTCCTGAAATATCTTCCAGTAATTTTTTTGTTTTGGCAATATCCTCACGGAATTTACTTGGAGTTTGTTCGGTTACCCTAATATGTTCATAGCCATGACTAGCTAATTCGTGTCCTTCCTCTACAATTCTTTTGACTAAAGCTGGAAAACGTTCCGCAACCCAACCCAATGTAAAAAAAGTTGCCTTTGCATTATTTTGATTAAACAAATCTAGAATACGATTAGTATTGTTTTCTACCCTGTTAGGCAAACTGTCCCATTGTTTCTTGTCAATATAAGTTTCAAAAGCAGACACCTGGAAATAATCTTCCACATCGACTGTCATCGCATTCTTTGGTTTCATTAAATGTGTTTTTATCTCAAAAATAGATGAGTAAAGAAGAAATCAATCCTTGTTAAAAACGTCTTCCATATCAAGTTGAATTAAAATGGCTTTTCGCAAAAGTGCTCGTTCTTTGTTCACAATATTTTGTAAATTAGCCAGATTGTTCTCCAGGTATCGAATTCGCTCTTCCAAAGAACTGTCTATTGGCAATTGCTCTGAAAAATTAATTGGAACTGTGTTCATATTTTCAGTTTCAGCAACGGGTTGTGGGACTTCTTCCAGAATTTCCTTTACCACTTTTTCAATATCACTTGGCTTGATAATTTCGAGTTCTTCCAAATAACCATATAGTAACAATCTGTCACAAAATGTATTAATTTTACGAGGTATTCCCTCGGTAAAAATAAAAATATCCTGGAACACGGCATCATCAAACTCAGGGTTGTGATCCCAACCAGCTTTTTCAAGACGAAAAAGAATATAAACTTTAGTTTCTTCTTCAGTTAATGCCTTGAGCTGAAATGTCGCAACGATACGCTGTCTGAATTGGTCCATATCGGGACCATATAATGTTTGAGCTAACTCTTTTTGGCCGACTAAGAAAACCTGGAAAGGAATAATACCATCAACAACAAAATCAGCCAGCATCCGCAATTCCTCAAGAGCCCCTTTAGGAAGATGCTGTGCTTCGTCAACAATTAACAGCACTCTTTTGCCTTGTTGAACCTGCTCGATAAAGTAATCCTTTATTTGTTCTAGTGTGGTGGTTTTATCATCTCCCTCATAACGAATACCGAAAGTAGCAGCTACAATTTTTATGGTTTCATCTGAATCAACATGAGAAGTCACCATAACTCCGATAACTATATTTTCTGTATTCAAATTATGAACCAATTGTCTAACCAACATGGTTTTACCCAGTCCTGGTTCGCCAGTTACGACAACAAAACCTTCCCCTTGGGTTAACCCATAATTCATATAGGCTAAAGCCCGACTATGAATCTTACTGCCAAAAAAGAAATCTGGATCAGCGTTAAGCTGAAATGGTTTTCTGGTTAGATTATAGAATTTGTTATACATTAATTTTTTGTTGTAATTGTTTAACAA
>JALXCS010000006.1 GCA_026990815.1 Methylomonas sp.
GCTAAGGGTTGTTAAATTGATGCGTAAAACATTTCTTGTCCAGGCCATCATAACCTCCTACAAATCTTTAATGGATTGTGCTGCATGGGCCTGCATTCTGGCAAGCCCCGTATTTTCGGCATCAACATAAGTAATTGCCGTAGTCGGGCAGGCGGTAGCACATTCTGGATCACCACCACAAAGATCACACTTATCAACAACACCTGAATCGACATTGTAATTCACTGTGCCAAATGGGCAGGAAATGGTGCAAACCTTGCAGCCCACACAGCGATCAGAAATAACTTCCTTCGCACCGGTAGCTTCATTAATCACAATCGCTTCCACCGGACAGGTATGCAAACACCATGCTTCAGTACATTGGGTGCAGGTATAAGGCGCAAACCGGCCTTCCTGATGAAAGGTGAAAACCTTGATTCGGGATTTTGAAGGATTAAATATGCCTTCATGATGATAAGAACAGGCCAGTTCACATTGCAAGCAGCCGGTACATTTTTCTGGTTCTATCTGCAGGGATTTAAGCATAAACAAATCCTGTTGATTGATGTTTAAGAGTAAGTATGGAAATTATAACTCGATCGCAATGCAGTTATTAAATTTGTTCTATATTTCATCTCCTGGGAGTTATAAGAAAATTGATAGATGGGGGGTATATTTCTCCCCACCCAAACCTCCACTATCATTAAGTTACGCCCTCTCTTGATGGAGAGGGTTGGGTGAGGAGGTAATAAAAATGCTTTTCAAAACCATTCGACAGGCTATCAGGAAAATACAGAAGCAAATTTTCTTTATAACTGAGATCCGGTTAACAGGCAAGATTTTAATTTTGTACTAAGCTTGCAGTTAATTGTTTTTCCATCCTTTGCCGGAATATATGGGTATTTTAACACATCAAACAAAAGACCAAGGTTTTACGCTGCTTGAGCTGATGGTGACGGTTGCAATAGCAGCAATTCTTGTGACTGTAGCCATGCCAAGTTTTACAGGCACAATTATCAGTAATCGGTTAACGACAATAAATAATGAATTGGTTGGAGCTCTAAATTTAGCGCGTAGTGAGGCTATTAAGCGTAATCAACAAGTAGTAGTTGAGAAAACAGGGGCCAATTGGCAGGATGGCTGGCGTGTTTTTGTTGATATTGACAGAACGCCATCATCGGATGCAAATACGTTCAATGATGATAGTGATACCACATTATGTGAAAGTAATGAGGATTGTATGCTGCGTGCTTATTCAAGTTTACCTACCGGATATACGATAAACAGCAATAATTTTACCAATTACATACGTTACACACCAACTGGACAAGCAAACACCAATGGTACTTTTGCGGTTTGCCAGAATAGCGATAGTAGTAATTCCAAAGAAATTATCATTATTGCGACTGGCCGGGCCAGACTTGATGGAGGGAATACATGCGCTCCGTAAAACTAAAGCAAGGATTTACTCTGATTGAAATCCTCATTGCCATGGTCATCATGGCATTTGGATTATTAGGGTTAGCAGGTTTGCAAGCTTCCGGACTCAAGCAAAATCAAAGTGCCTATTTACGATCTCAAGCTACGGCATTAGCTTATGATTTAGCAGACAGAATCAGAGCCAATAGATCGCAGGTTACGACATATATTGCTGCTTCAAGTGGCGCCGGAACACAGACAACGAATTGTTTGAATACCACAGGTTGTTCTCCATTATTAATGGCTGCACATGATATTTTTGAGTGGAAATCCATGGTGAGTTCACCGCCTTTAAATGGCACGGGATCATTAGCGCAAAGCAGTGGTTCTGGAACAGCCACAATGAGTGATGATATGTATACCGTAACTATAAACTGGGATGATGATAGGGATGGCGACATTGATACCGATGATGCAAACTTTTCAATGAGTTTTAGCTTATGACAACGAATAATTCGCGTCAGAAACAACAGGGCATGACGTTGGTTGAAATTCTGGTTGCCATGCTTATTGGGTTAGTGTTGTTAAGTGGTGTGTTAACTATTTTCACCAACAGCAAGCAGACCTACCGAATGCAGGAAGCACTTTCAAGATTACAGGAAAACAGCAGATTTGCAATGGATTTTATTGCTAGAGATGTGCGTCAGGCGGGTTATGAAGGTTGTTCTTATGCGGAAGCAGTAAATTTGACAAAGCCGTCAGCTCTTAGTCCTGCCCCTATTACATTACCGGCTGGGTCGAATTTGTTTTTGACAGGTAGTGATAATGTAGCAAATAACTGGAATAGTATTGCATGTGGGGGTTCCAATAAATGTATTGCCGGGACCGATACGGTGTCATTTCACTTTGGTGAATTGTGTGGCAATCTTTCGGCAAATATGACTGCAAATACCGATAATATTCAAATTAGTAATTGCGGAATTGCTACTAATGATGTGGTGTTGATTTCTGATTGTGCTCAGGCTGATATTTTTGTAGCAACTGCTGTTACAACTTCTGGTTCAACACAAACTATTTCTCACGGAGCTGCAAAAAATTCATCAGGAAGTTTAAGTAAAAACTTCAACACAGATTCAGATTTTTTTAAACTCAGATCAAGCACTTTTTTTATTCGCGAAGGTACTGGAGGGCAATCTTCTTTGTACCGACTTGATAATACAAAGCCTGCAAGTGGAACTAACCCGGTAGAGCTGGTTGAGGGTGTTGCAGGAATGCAAATCTTGTATGGAGTGGATTCGGATACCCCAGCTGATGGTATCGCCAATTATTATGTTGTAGCGACGGGTGTGGATATGAGTAAAGTGGGCAGTATCACACTTAGTTCATGCATCCAAACCATTCAAGACAACATCGACTCAAGCTACTTAGCCA
>JALXCS010000007.1 GCA_026990815.1 Methylomonas sp.
CTCATAGTCTCCGTACTATATCATACGGGAGCTAAAGGCATAATCATGCAATACGTCATCTAGTTTATGTGCATTCTTGATCGCGAATAGTATATCTGGTTAAATTTCTTTAATCGTCTATGCTTGAATAATTGACATTATTCTTGGAGTCTGGATGGATGGCGGACGAACAACTACCCCATATATTGATTGTTGATGATGAACAGCTGAATCTCGAAATTATTTCGGAGTATCTGGCTGACTGCGATTATCAAATCAGTACTGCCGAAGACGGCGAAATTGCATGGTCGATGTTGGAAAAAAATCCTGAAAGTTTCGATGTGATTCTGTTAGATAGAATGATGCCTAATCTGTCTGGCTTGAAAGTTTTGGAACGGATTAAAGAACACAAGATTTTAAAAAATTGTCCGGTAATCTTTCAAACTGCTAAAGCCAGCAATGAGGATATTCTGGAAGGTATTTCAGCAGGGGCCTATTATTATTTGACCAAGCCTTTTGCCGAAGAAATGTTGTTGTCCATCGTCAATACAGCAGTTAATGACCGGTTGAGGTTTAAAGAGGTCCAAACAGATTTGCAACAAACCCGGCATACAATGGGGTTGTTAAAGTCCGCCAGTTTTGATTTTCAAACTCCTGACGAGGCCAGGTCAATTGCCAGTCTGGTTTCAAATGCCTGTCCCGAACCTGAAAAAGTGGTTATGGGACTGACAGAGTTAATGATTAATGCCATCGAACATGGCAATCTGGCAATTACTTATGAAGAGAAGTCTTTACTTAATGCCAACGGCGAATGGGATCAGGAAGTAAAAAACAGGCTTTCCCAGGCTGAGAATATCCGAAAATATGCCCGGATCAGCTTTAATAATCAATCCGAAGAAATCCAGATTGTGATTACCGACCAGGGGGAAGGTTTTGATTGGCAAGATTATATGGATTTCGATCCCCAGCGGGCAACGGACAATCACGGACGTGGCATTGCCATCGCTAACAAGCTAAGCTTTAAGCGTCTCGAATACAAAGGCAATGGCAATGAGGTTCATGCTTTTATATAACCGGGATCTTGCCCAATTCTGTTGCAATTTTGGGTTGCCATGACAGGCAGTGCTCGATTTATGGAAATTACTGAAGAAAAGGTAACGCCGCAATCGGTTAAAGATCTTCTTCAGGAACTTGCTGAGTTAAAAAAGCAGCATGAAGAAGTCTCGCAAGTGGGTTTTGAACTCATCTCAGCCCAGACCAAGCTGCAATCGTTATTACATAATGCGACTGACGGCATTATTACCTTTAATCCTGATGGCACAGTAGAGACTTTCAATCTGGCGGCGCAACATATATTTGGTTATACCGAAGGGGAAGTGATTAGCCGCAAGATTCCGGATTTAATTCCCTGTCCGGATTGGGCAGAAGACAATGTGGCTGAATATATCCGTTATTTCATTCTGTCCCGGTCATCGGAAAATGTCCCTTTGCCAGGCAAACACCGAATGGGATTCGATATTCTGTTGCATGTATCGACCGGACTGGCCAGTCAGCACGACACAACACTGTTTGATGACGAAGAAGACATCAGCTTGTTTGATGGATTGGATGGCGCCGGGCAGGAGCAAAGCAAGGATGAAACTTTAGTTTGTTTTTTTCGTGATATTACTCTTAATAAAAAACTGGAAAAGGAATTATCCGACCATAAACAGGCATTGGATCTTGCTGCGGGCGTAATGATTATGGATCTGGACTTTCGCATCATTGACGTCAATGAAAAATTGTGCCAGATGCTCGGACGTAACCGGAAGGAATTTATCGGTAAATTTAATCAGAATGTTATTGATAATAGCCATGATGAAACTACATCAAACAACAGAAAAAAGCAGTCGTTTTTAGCCGACGGCAATTCCTGGAGTGGTGAAACATGTTATCTGAGCCAACAAAATGAACGCATCTGGTTAAAAGAATGCAGCACTCCTTTTATTGATAGTAACGGCAAGCCTTATCAATTCCTGAGTATTCTGAATGACATAACCCAACAAAAAAAAGATGAACTGGAATTAAAGCAACACAGGGATCATTTACAGGAACTGGTTGATGAGCAACTGGCGGAATTGATTGCCGCTAAAAATGCCGCTGAAATTGCCAATCAGGCAAAATCAGAATTCTTGAATAATATCTCTCATGAACTCAGAACCCCAATGCACAGTATTCTCAGTTTTAGTCAGCTTGGTTTAAAGCAGCTTCAAAAATCAGATATAAAAGATCAGGCTGTTGAAAAGTTGCAGCGTTTTCTCACTAATATTGATACCAGCGGTCATCGTCTTTTGGCATTACTAAATGACTTGCTGGATCTCGCCAAATTAGAGTCGGGAAAAGTCGATTACAATTTTAAAAAACAAAATCTGACTCAGTTAATCAAGCAGATAATCACTGAAAATGAAGCCAAATTGGCATCCAAAAGTATTCAACTGGATTTCGAGACTGAAGAAAATTATCTACTCGATTTTGACTGGAACAAAATGGGGCAGGTTATCAACAATATTCTTTCCAACGCCATCAAGTTTGCACCAGAACAATCCACTATCATGTTCATTCTGGAAAAATCGATGATTAATGTCGGTAGGCGTAAATCTGATACTCTAAAAAAACCGGCTGTACTGCTGACTGTTACTGATCAAGGGCCCGGCATTCCTGAAGATGAACTGGATGCTGTTTTTGATAAATTTATTCAAAGCAGTAAAACCAAAAGTGGTGCCGGCGGTACTGGCCTGGGACTGGCTATTTGTAAAGAAATCGTTACTTCGCACATGGGCAGGATTTGGG
>JALXCS010000008.1 GCA_026990815.1 Methylomonas sp.
GGTGACTTGTCCGGCTTGTAACGAAGCTGAGTTGAAAAAGAAAATTTCAGCAGCCGGATTTCGATTGAAAGGTAGCGGTTGGTATGAGACTGATTTCAAGAATAAATCCGGCAAAAAAAGTGACGCCAAGGAAAGCAAGTCATCAGAAAAAACCGCAACAAAATCTTCGTGCTGTGGTGGCGGAGTGTGTGGAAGCCACAGCCATTAAAATGTTTTCGATATTTTTGAGCAAAAAACTGTCTATCGTTAAGGAATCGTTCTGAAATGGTTTTTTCGAACTTTGAATTCTTAATTTAGGATCATTTTTTGTTTCAAACTAGACATCCAATAATCAAATTCGGAAGTAAAATATTTAGTCACCGAATGATTCCTTAATTTGAAATTCGTAGAGAAATAATATGCGTAGCCACAAATGTGGAGAATTAAATAGTACTCACCTCGGTGAGCAAGTCAGTTTATGTGGATGGGTGCATAGGCGCCGGGATCACGGTGGCGTGATCTTTATCGACCTGAGAGATAGAGCCGGTCTGGTTCAAATCGTCTTTGATCCGGATAAGCCAGATGTATTTGCTATTGCTGAAAGTGTGCGTAGTGAATATGTGTTGAAAATTCAGGGAACTGTCAGAAACAGGCCTGAAGGTACAATTAACGTTGATATGGCAACCGGAGAAATTGAAGTCCTGGTAAACAGGGTTGAAGTACTCAATGCTGCTCAAACTCCGCCTTTCCCTTTGGAAAGTGGAGATATAGAGGTTAATGAAGATACCCGACTAAAATTTCGCTATATTGATTTGCGGCGACCTGAAATGCAAAATAAAATGCGTTTTCGCCGTGATGTCACTCGTTGCCTGCGCAATTTTCTCGATGAACATGATTTTTATGAAATCGAAACTCCTTATTTGACCAAGGCAACACCTGAAGGCGCTCGGGATTATCTGGTCCCAAGCCGGACTCACGACAATGCTTTTTTTGCTTTGCCACAGTCACCACAACTATATAAACAGTTGTTAATGATTGCCGGAATGGATCGTTATTATCAGGTGGTCCGCTGTTTTCGTGATGAAGATTTACGTGCTGACCGACAGCCGGAATTTACTCAGCTGGATATTGAAACCTCTTTCATGACCGAAGATCAGATCATGTTCCTGATGGAAGAAATGATCCGGCATTTATTCAATGTCACGCTGGAGGAAAAATTACCCGCGGTATTTCCGAAGATGACTTACCAGGAAGCCATGCAGCGTTACGGCAGTGACAGGCCGGATCTGCGCATTCCTCTGGAATTGGTGGATATTGCCGAAGAAATGAAAGACGTTGAGTTTAAAGTCTTTTCAGGCCCAGCAAATGACCCGAATGGTCGGGTTGTGGCAATGCGTTTACCGAAAGGTTTTGAACTCAGCCGTAAGGAAATTGATGAATTGACCAAATTTGTCGGTATTTATGGCGCAAAAGGGTTGGCTTATATCAAGGTTAATGATCGAAATGCAGGTCTGGAAGGTTTGCAATCCCCGATTGTTAAATTTGCATCTGCAGAGGTTTGGGAAAAGGTATTAACCAAAGTCGGTGCTGAAACAGGGGATTTAGTGTTCTTTGGCGCGGATAAAACCAATGTCGTTAATGAAGCAATGGGTGCTTTGCGCGTTAAATTAGGTATTGATCGCGGTTTGATTGAAGGCAAGTGGAAACCGGTTTGGATTGTTGACTTCCCCATGTTTGATTGGGATGAAAAAAATCAGCGCTGGAATGCCTTGCATCATCCATTTACGGCACCAAAGTGCGGTATTGAAGAGCTCAAAGCCGATTCCGGAAAAGCATTATCCAGAGCTTATGACTTGGTGCTGAATGGTACAGAAGTCGGTGGCGGGTCAATTCGTATCCATCAGACTGAATTACAGCAACAGGTTTTTGAATTGTTGGGAATTGGTGAAGAGGAAGCCAACGAAAAATTTGGTTTTCTACTGGAAGCCTTGAAATACGGTTGTCCTCCACACGGCGGGATTGCTTTTGGTCTGGATCGTTTGGTGATGTTGATGACCGATTCAAACTCAATTCGGGAAGTAATCGCATTTCCTAAAACCCAGACTGCCGCTTGTCCTCTAATTGATGCACCAGCGATTGTGAACGATGCCCAATTGCATGAATTGGGGATTAAATTGCGTAAACCTCCGGCTAAGGAAGGAACGCAGCAGGATTGATGATCTGCAAACAAAAGTAATAGGTTTTATTATGACTTCAGCCGCTTTACAAATTCAAGATTACTCTTTATTGGAAGATGAGGATTGCGATGCACGAATTATTACCGCCAAGGAAAAGCTGGGTGAGCGATGTGTTATCTTAGGCCATCATTATCAGCGCGATGAGGTGTTCAAACATGCTGATTTTTCTGGCGACTCCTTGAAATTATCAAGAAATGCTTCGGAATCGAAGGCAGAATATATCGTATTTTGTGGCGTGCATTTTATGGCCGAAGTGGCAGATATTTTGTCCCGCCCGGAACAAATTGCCATTTTGCCGGATATGGCGGCAGGATGTTCAATGGCTGATATGGCCAATTTGAAAAACGTCCAAAAATGTTGGGACGAGCTATCCCAGGTTCTTGAACCTGACGAGCAAGTGACTCCGGTGACTTATATCAACTCAGCGGCAGATTTAAAAGCATTTTGTGGTCAACATGGCGGTATCGTTTGTACTTCGTCCAATGCCCAAAAAATCCTGGAATGGAGTTTTGACAAGCGTGAAAAGGTGTTGTTTTTTCCGGATCAACACCTGGGCCGAAATACCGGTTACCGAATGGGAATTCCTCTAGAAGAAATGGTAACCTGGGATTTCAGCAAGCCTATGGGTGGTTTAACCGAACAGCAAATTCGGGATGCCAAAATTATTCTCTGGAAAGGATTTTGTTCTGTTCACCAAATTTTTCAACCAGAACACATCAATCGATTTCTGGAGAAATATCCAGAAACCAAAGTCATATCACATCCCGAGGCTAGCTTTGAAGTGTGCCAGAAATCGGATTATGTCGGTTCGACTGAAACCATTTTGCGAATCGTCAAGGAGTCTGAACCCGGAACCCGCTGGTTAGTGGGCACAGAATTAAATCTGGTGAATCGCTTACACGAGCAATGCAAGGATCAGGGCAAGAATGTCCATTTTATGTCACCAACTGTATGCATGTGTTCGACCATGTTCAGAACTGATCCACAACACTTGGCCTGGGTATTGGAAAATCTGGCAGAAGGCAATGTGGTCAACCAGATTTCTGTCGAACCGGAGCAGGCCAAATACGCTAAAAAGGCCTTGGATGCCATGTTAGCTATCAACGTATGATTTCTTTTCCCCGTTAGCACCCCTTCTTTATTATTGAGAGGGGCTCACTGCCATTCCTACAGAATTGGTTGGCCCCCTTGTTTCTAATCACTCCATATTATTGAAATAAAACCAATCTGAACTACGCTTAAAGCAATTGTTTTTTTAAGCTCAATAAATCAGATGGATTATTTTTTTAGACCTGTAAATGTAATGGCTGTTTGCTGGCTTTTGGCTGTTGCATCAGTAGCCCAAGGTGACTCTAAAGCTGTTGATACTGGAACTGTTGAACTTGAAGAATATGTTGTCACGGGGTCATATATTAGTCGCCCTGAAATGGACAGTATTGCGCCCATTGTAATCATTGATCGGGAGACGATTGAACGCTCAGGTGCGGTAACCATCAGCGAATTTTTCCAAAAGAACCTGTTTACAACTGCTGGGGTTATCAATGAGTTTTTCACTCAGGGAACTGCGCCCGCTTCTTCCGGAATAGATTTACGTGGCTTGGGGTTATCCAGAACCTTGGTACTGTTAGATGGTCGGCGTCTGCCGGTGTTTCCATTTGGACAATCTAAAATCGGTGCCGGCAATAATGACAGTTTTGTTGATATCAATCTGATTCCATTGGGTGCAATAGAGCGTATCGAGATTTTGAAAGACGGTGCGTCTGCTTTGTATGGTGCAGATGCGGTTGCTGGTGTGGTTAATCTGATTACCTATAAGGATTATCATGGCGCGAAGTTGTCTGGACAGTACGGCGGAACTTTGAAAGGTGATGGCGAAGAAGGGCAGCTTAATCTGCTGGCAGGTTATTCTACCGAAAGTACGAATTTAACCTTTGCAGTCGATTATCTCAACCGTAGTCAAATTATGTCGCGAAGTCGAGATATTTCCAAATCGGCGAATGGGGTTATCGATGATCGTAGTTCTGCTGGTAATCCTGGAACCATTGTCCATATTGCTGGCGATGGCAGTTTGGAACCAGATCCCAGATGCCCATTAAATCGTCGTGTCGATGGTTTTTGTAAATTTGATTTTGCTCCCTTCACCACGTTAATCCCAGAAACAGAACGAACTGGGGTGATGTTGTCCTTTGAACATCAATTTAATGAAAATATTGGCGTGTTTGCTCGCGGGATTTACAGCCATTCAGAATCAGAGCGGGACTTGGCTCCTTCAACTGGGTTTTTTGTTACCGATGGCAGCGCTTTTTCTGAGCCTGTTGTAGGTGTGATTTACCGGCTTACTGAACTGGGGCCAAGAGTCGATCAGTTTGAAACCGATGCCTATAATATTTTGACTGGTATTAATGGAAAATTCAAAAGCTGGGATCTGGAATTAGCATTTGGCACCGGCTATGTCCGATCAAAAATTACCGGCGTATCTGGTTATGCCCGAGAATCGTTAGTTAATAACCAAATTGCTAATGGATCATTGAATTTACTAGGTAATAGTCCTAATTTCAGACCATCCTCAGTGAGTTATCAAACCGAGCGGCTGGGTAAATCACGAATATATACCGTTGATCTTAGAGCGAATGGCGATGTGATTGAGCTGCCTTACGGTACTATGAAAATGGCCGTAGGTACTGAATATCGTAAAGAAGAATTTTCTGATGTTTTTGATCCTGTTCAGGCAAGTGGTGATGTCTTAACGGTGGGAGGCACCACGTCAGAAGGTGATCGAGATATTGTCTCAATGTACATGGAGCTTGCCGTTCCCATATGGGAATATCTGGATTTGCAATTAGCGGGTCGTTGGGATCATTACAGCGATTTCGGGGATACTTTTAACCCCAAAATGGCGTTGCGCTGGCAACCACTTGATAGTTTAACCTTTAGGGCCAATATCGGTACTGGTTTTAAGGCCCCGGCACTGCATGAACTCTATAGTGGCGATATTACGGGATTTGAATCTGTATATGACCCCAAAAAAGGGGCTGTTCGAGAAGTCAGGTTTACATCTAGCGGTAATTCGGACTTGGATGCAGAAGAATCGACATCTTGGGGTTTTGGTTTTTCCTGGGATGTCATCGAGCCATGGAATATCACTGCAGATTATTGGCATATTATCAATGAAAATGCAGTGATTAGCAGTCCACAGTTTTATGTCAATAATGAAGCCCGTTTTCCTGGGAATGTTACCCGAAATGGTTCTGGCAATATTACTTCGGTACTCAGCCCATTTAACAATGTCGCGGAACAACGGATGTGGGGAATTGATTTAACCAGTACCTTTAAATGGGATTTTGAAAAATTTGGTCAGATTTTATTGAAAAGTGGTGCTAATTATCTGGGTTCTTTTCAACAATCACCCGCACCGGGTGAACCCTTTGAAGAATTGTCTCGCCGGGATGGCTATCCACGTTGGCGTGCCAACGGTTCTTTGGTCTGGAATAAATCAGATTATGAAGCCAGTATGACCGTGAATTATATTGGCGGCTATGAACGGCTTGATTCAGACAGCAAAATTGCATCCTGGACGACTTTCGACGTTCAGGCGGTTTGGCGACCGGGTTTTCTCCCCGGAAATACCTTAAAGCTTGGGGTTGATAATCTGTTTAACAGGGCGCCACCTGAAGACCCTAATTTTGAAGGTTGGCCGTTTTTCAATCGTGCCTTGCATAATCCACGAGGACGGTTTCTGTACGTGCGCTACCAATACGAATTCTAAAGATGCAGACTACCGTTTTATTTGTCGAAACCGAAGGGGAAATACTTAAAAGTTTACCGCAGCTGCATGATAACTGGCAAAGCATTCGAGTCAATACGTCTGAAGCTGCGCTTGAAATTATTAGCCAACGGCAAATTGCTTTGATCGTTGCGCATTTTGGTTCGGCTCACAAAGCTTGTAAAGATTTCTTCAGCGATGTAAATACCAGAGTGTCATCGGCTATTCAGTTTGTCTTA
Source organism: Methylomonas sp. (assembly GCA_026990815.1). Classification (GTDB taxonomy): domain Bacteria; phylum Pseudomonadota; class Gammaproteobacteria; order Methylococcales; family Methylomonadaceae; genus JALSJK01. Next base: position 6,219 of record JALXCS010000008.1, read on the forward strand.
TTATCTGATAACAACAACGATGAACTGGGTAAGTCAATGGATTACTCGCATCAATGTTTTTCTGCGCAATGCCCTCCGGATGAGATTATCAAGGCGATCAATCGAGGATTGTCTGTATGGCAGCGGACTCGTGCAAATCCTCAGTTGGAAGGTTTGCTTAAAAAGCTCAATCAATTACCCACACCTCCAGCGCTTTATTTTGACTTGCGAGATGAACTCGACTCGCCAAATTACAGTGTTGGCAATGTCGCTAAAATTATTGCTCGTGATCAAGCCTTGTCGGCTCGATTACTAAGAGTCGTCAACTCGGGTTTTTATGCGGTTCCACGATCTATTGCAGATTTGAGTCAGGCGGTCAGTTTATTGGGAACGGATATTGTGTTGGGTTTGGTGTTGTCAGCACATCTTTTTGACAGCTTGCCGCTTCCCGGGATGAATCTCGATGATTTATGGAAACACACAATGACTGTTTCTTCCTCGGCCAAGCATATAGCCAAACAATTAGGCGCAGATTTTGCAACGGTTAATCTGTGTGGCGTCGCGGGTTTATTGCATGACCTGGGTGGTTTGGTGTTGTTGGCTAATTTACCCGCTCAATACCATTCCTTGATTCGTCAGGCCAAAGGTGATGAAACTTTATTGGTGGAGCTGGAACAACAGGAATTTGGTGTGGCTCATCCTGAAATTGGCGCTTTGGTGATGGAATTATGGAATATGCCGGAAGCGATGATAGAGGCCGTTGCTGGGCATCACCAAAGGTTTCAGCAGCAGCAATCAATTTCGGTAAAAGCCTTATTGTTGGCAGAATGGCTGGTCAATGAATATGCTTTGCACGAGGGAGTGTATGATGAGGGTAAGCTAAAAACCAAACAACCTGATGAAATCTCAGGAAAACTTGAGCAGTGGTGGGGTGTTTGTGCTGATATGGCAGCTTTGTAAAAGAGCATGCCGGTAGTTTTCAATCACTGGATTTATTCTCGATAATTGAAATCGATGGGCAATACAGATTATAAAAAACTGGCTCTAGCCAAGAAAACCACTGCTCCAGCAACATTTTCTGCACGCTTTGGATTGTTTCAAAGCTATTTGTTATCGGTTAAGCAGTTAACTGGTGCTGAAACAGTGACCGTGGTATTACAGTCAGAGTTACTGATGCAAGGATTCAAACGGGTGATTGAACAAGGAACTATTGCTCCAGCATCTGAGCTTCAAACCAAAGATACCCTAGCGACTTTTATTTCCGGAAAAACCATTCCCTTATCGGATAAGGAAAAATTTAACCTTCAAGTCTATAGAAGTAATGATACTGGCGGTTATCTTTTGCGGATTTCTATCGCAGATTTTTTTGCAACTCAGCAAAATGCAAAGAATTATCGTAGTAGCACTTTACGACGTAAAACTGATGAATTAATTTTTGACGGTGATGATGTTGTCTGGATAGGATTGAGGTATCTCCCAAAAACAGTTCCTTTGGCGCTGGCCAATATTGAAGAACAGCATCTTATGACCACAGGTGTACCTTTGCAAGCTAATGACTGGTTGGTTTATACCTTGTCATTAGGTGGTTATATGCTTTGGCAAAATTACAAGTTTTCCAGTGCTTTTCACGATTCAGTCAGTCAATTACCAGGACGAATTGAATTCCAAAGCACCCTGAGGATTATGTTTGACGAGGCAGAGCAGGGCAGGCAGACTTTAGCCTTGTTGTTTATTAATCCCAATGATTTTGCTCTAATCAACCAAAGATTTGATCGTCAAAAAGGTGACCAGATTTTAGCCGAGATTGCCGGGCAATTACATTTTTCTCTGCGCCAATCTGATGTGTTGTTCAGATATGGTGGCGCCGTTTTTGCTGCTTTATTACCCCAAACAGGGAGTATGCAAGCACAAAAAGTTGCAAAGAAATTGCTTGAGACCTTATCCGGAAAGGTTTTAGAACCTGATTTAGAGCTGTCTTACAGTATCGGTATTGCAGTTTATGATCCTGAAAAGTCTTTTGTCGAAGAAGCTTCAGAATTGGTTGGGCAAGCGGATCAAGCATTAAGTCGAGCAAAAACTAGTGACAATTTCATTGTCGAATGGCAGCCAGGTAATGATGACAAATCCGGAGGTGTTGATAGGTTAGGCGGCATTTTTACTGCCGATACCGAAAAGGACTACCGAAATATGTTACTGCTTTGGGATACCTTGGCAGTAATATCTTCTGGTGCGGAAACGACAGATATTGCCAGTCAGTTTGTTGAAAAAATTAAGTCGACTTTACAGGTTAATCAAATCGGCTTGTTTGTCATTGACGATCAAGACCAACAACAACTACTCGCTTCTGGCCAGATCGATGGACAGCATGACACTTTGATACTTACGGCAAAACAACAGCAGTTATTAGATAAGGTCAAAGCCAGTAAGCGTACTGAACGCCTACGTTTTTTAATAGCAGAATCGAATGTTCATCGATTTGTCTATGCAGTGCCATTAATTGCACATGAAAAATATCGCGGTTGTATTTATCTTGACGGTCGAGAAGATCAGTTCAAGCTGGATTCTTCAGATCTGATTTTTCTTAATGCTTTGGCTACCCAGGTGGCGTTAGCCTTGGAAAGGGCTGAATTTATCATGCTATGGAAACAAGAGCAACAGCGAGAAAAACAAAAGTTACGTGAAGAAGTCAGAGAACTTAGAGAAGCAGTAAAAAGTACTCGCTTGGTCTATCGTTCTCAACAAATGGAATCTATTTTAGAAACCTTGCGGACGGTTGCTCCAACTGACGTGACTTTGTTAATAACTGGAGAAAGTGGTACCGGAAAAGAAATGCTGGCACAAGCCGTCCATGAATATAGCGATCGCCAGACCAAGCCATTGATTACGGTAGATTGTGGCGCTATCTCACAAAACCTGATCGAAGCTGAATTGTTCGGGCATGTTAAAGGCGCGTTTACCGGTGCCCAAAGTGCATCTGAAGGGCGTATTGTACAAGCTGATGGCGGTACATTATTTCTGGATGAAGTGGGAGAATTGCCCTTGGATGTTCAGGCAAAGTTGCTACGCTTTGTTCAGGAAAAGGAAATTAATCCGGTTGGAGCCTCACGTTCAAAAACGGTTGATGTACGAATTGTTGCGGCAACCAATCGGG
>JALXCS010000009.1 GCA_026990815.1 Methylomonas sp.
AAGCGGCTTTGCAAACGCACTAGAAATTCGTCAAATTGGCCGAATAAAGCACCCTGTACTTTCCCAAAATCTTTACGTTCTTCATTGGCATTTTTAAACTGCATATACATTTCAGCCAGTGAAAAATAAATAGGTGTATCAATGGATACAGATTGCAAACCAATTTCCTTGGCGGTTTTGCGTTTAAGCGTTTGCAATACTTCGCGCATGAAAGCCATCTGAATTGACGCACCACTATCTGAACGATCAATAAACAAATCAACCAGTTCAGCATAAGTCATCATCCAGTAAGGCATTTCCATTTCCATGGCATCAACATAATTGACTTTATCTTCAGGAAATGCTGAATGTAACTTACCTTCCTTATCTTTCCAGCAATATTCACCATGCAGATCCAACATGATAATGTGGGTTTTCGGCATGGCCTTGACAGTATTTTGAATCAAACTGGTCACAGTCCATGATTTTCCAGAACCTGATTGACCGATAATGGCAAAATGCCGACCAAATAACGCTCTCGGATCAAGACTCAGATGATAATCCTTTGCCGCAGATAACTGGCCAATAAAAAATTCAAAACTTCTGAATTTGGAGAAAATCTCATTGATTTCCTCCATGCCAACTGCAAAAACCTTGGCTCCCGGGGTCGGATAATGCCTTACTCCTCTAACAAAATCGCCGTTATCAGAAATTTCACCTACAGGAATCAGTGAAATGTTGCGGTCAGTGTGCCGCTCGCCATGTTGATTAAAACGGTCCTGCTCGGACATTTTAAAAACCAGTGCCAGCACCCCGATATGAGCTTGTCGAATAACCACATAGGAACCAATCTGCCCGGCCAGAATTTCCTGATCACCCAATTTGATAAGAGGTGTTTCTCCAGCATGATCAGAGGCTATTCTAGCTTCCATTCCATCCCCCCGGACTTCGGTAAGATAGCCAATCAGAATATTGGATTGTTGTTCTGACATTGTTCAACCTGTTTGTTGCAAAAAGTAATACAACAAGTTTAGTCGAGTATCTGATCCTGATTGGCTAATTTCATTCAGAAACTGCGAAATTGCGCCAGTTTTTAATATCCCGTTCGCAAGGCTTGTTAATTTCCGCCCGCCCAAGTATCGCGCAAAGTCACTGTTCGGTTAAAAACCAACTTGTCCTTGTTTTTAGTATCAATCGCATCCAGACAAAAATAGCCTTTTCTTTCAAATTGATATCGGCTTTCAGATTTGGCTTCTGCCAGACTCGGTTCAACTCTGGCTTGTTCCATAATTTGGAGAGAATCGGGATTTAGCGCATCAAGGAAATTAGTCTCCGAATCAGGATTAGACAATTTGAAAAGGCGATCATAAAGCCTGATTTCAGCAGGCAAAGCATGCTCGTCAGACACCCAGTGAATGACTCCTTTTACCTTTCTTCCTTCAGGTTTTCTACCCAGGGTATCAGGGTCATAAGTACAACGCAGCTCTGTAACATTACCCTGCTCATCTTTAATAATTTTCTCACATTTAATCACATACGATCCTCGCAAACGGACCTCACCTCCCACTACTAACCGTTTGAATTTAGACGGTGGATTTTCTGAAAAATCCTCCTGCTCAATTAACACCACCTTGCTGAAAGGAATTTTCCTTTTCCCCATCTCCGGTTTTTGTGGATGATTAGCTACTTCTAATTGCTCAACCTGGTCATCAGGATAATTCTCTATCACTACTCGAAGTGGCTCCAGAACTGCCATTGCCCGCGGGGCATTTTCATTCAAATCTTCACGAATGCAGTATTCCAGAACTCCCATTTCAATCCAGGCATCTTTTTTAGTAATGCCGATGCGTTCACTAAAATCTCGAATTGAAGCCGGAGTGTAGCCTGCCCTTCGAAGCCCGGCAATAGTCGGCATCCGCGGATCATCCCAGCCATTAACATAACCTTCTACAACCAATTGATGAAGCTTACGTTTACTCATCACCGTATATTCTAGTTGCAGTCGGGCAAATTCAATTTGTTGGGGATGATGTTCCGTTTCCAATTGATCCAACACCCAATCATATAACGGTCGATGATCTTCAAATTCCAGAGTGCAAAGCGAATGGGTGATACCCTCAATAGCGTCAGAGATACAGTGGGTATAATCATACATCGGATAAAGACACCAATCATTTCCGGTCCGCTGATGATGAACTCTCCGAATACGATATAAAGTCGGGTCGCGCATATTGATATTAGGTGATGCCATATCGATTTTAGCCCTGAGCACATATCTACCATCTTCAAATTCACCGGCCTTCATGCGCGCAAATAAATCCAGATTTTCTTCAATGCTGCGCTGACGATCCGGACTTTCTTTACCAGGCTCAGTAAGCGTGCCGCGATATGCCCTGATTTGCTCAGCCGACAAACTATCAACATACGCCTTGCCTTTTTTTATCAATTGCAATGCATAATCATATAGCTGCTCAAAATAATCCGAGGCATAACATAACCTGTCCCATTCAAACCCCAACCAATGCACATCACTCTCAATGGCTTGCATAAACTCGACACTTTCTTTTTCCGGATTGGTATCATCAAACCGCAAATGACAAACACCGTGAAACTCTTCGGCAATACCAAAATTCAGACAAATAGATTTTGCATGACCAATATGCAAAAATCCATTCGGCTCGGGAGGAAAACGCGTTACCACCTTGCCATTGAATTTTTTGGATTCAAGATCACGTGCAATAATTTGACGAATAAAATTATTTGTTGGTTGATTATCTACAGTGGACATAAATTTGTTGTTTGTTGAGAATGGTTAGCCATTACTAAATACCATTCATTATCAAAGATAAATAAAACTTTTTATACTAGCATGTGATCAAAATTCGGTAAATCAAACATCCATCTTCCATATTTTAAATACAACGACGGAAAACCATGCAAAAAAAGAAATGGGAAATTCTGACAGACCAGGAAACAATAGACCATCTTGCTGAATCACTGGAAAAAAAGCCAACCACAGTAAACGCTGAAATCACACCAACTGGTAGTCTAGAAATTCTATCTCATCATGAAATAGAAAGATTGCTAGATGCCAGTCGTGGTGGATTATATCAATTATTTAGACGTTGCACTCTGGCAGTACTAAACTGCGGTAGTCCTATCGATGATTCCAGAATCATTATGGAGCAATTCAAAAACTTTGAGTTGAAAATTTCTCAGCAAAAAGGTGGGATCCGACTGGCACTTATCAACGCACCTACTTCTGCTTTTGTTGATGGCGAAATCATACAAGGCATTAGAGAGAACGCGTTCGCAGTGTTGCGGGATATTGTTTATACCCGTAATGAAATTATAGAAAGTGGTATCTTTGATCTTTCCCAGTCAGAAGACCTCACCAATGCTATTTTCCGTATTTTACGCAACGCCCAGGTATTAAAAACTTCAGATATGCTTGATATTGTGGTTTGCTGGGGAGGCCACTCAATCAATCGAACAGAATATGAATATGCCAAGGAAGTTGGCTATGAACTGGGCTTGCGTGGTTTAAATATCTGCACAGGCTGTGGTGCGGGCGTCATGAAAGCACCGATGAAAGGCGCGACCATCGCTCACGCAAAACAAAGAATAAGCAATGGCCGTTATCTGGGTATTACCGAACCAGGAATTATTGCTGCCGAGTCACCCAACCCGATTGTCAATGATTTGATTATTATGCCGGATATTGAAAAGCGTCTTGAAGCCTTTGTCAGACTTGGCCATGCCATTATCGTTTTTCCTGGCGGGGTGGGAACAGCAGAGGAAATACTCTATATTTTGGGAATATTATTACACCCGGAGAACAGTGACCTGCCTTTTCCTTTATTTTTTACCGGTCCCGAGGAAAGTGCAGATTACTTTCAACAAATTGATGATTTCATTGGCTATAGCCTGGGAGTTGAAGCAAAACAACTTTATAAAATAATCATTGGCAACCCGGCCAAAATTTCAAGGGAAATCAAAGACTCCATGAATTCTGTCCAACATTTTCGTGAAGCTTGCCATGATGCCTATTATTTTAACTGGCTGCTGAAAATTGACCCAATCTTCCAAACCCCATTTGTACCCACACATGAAAACATGGCAAAGCTGGAAATTCACAAAAACCAACCCCTTCATATATTAGCAGCTCATCTGAGGCAGGCATTTTCCGGAATTGTTGCAGGTAATGTTAAAGAACAAGGAATCCGGAGAATTGAAAAATTTGGACCCTATGAAATAAAAGGCGATTCCCAAATTATGGACAAGCTGGATAAACTACTAACCTCTTTTGTTGAACAAAAACGCATGAAACTGCCTGTAAAAGAATATGTGCCCTGCTATCGAATTGTGAAATAGACAATATCCTCGATTTCAAACAAATACTAATCGAGGACATAAGGAACGCTCAAAAAATAAATTTAACAACTGGCGCACAGCATACTATGCGCCAGTTTGTGTAACGTGGAAGGCGGATAAAAATTTTGCGCCAGTTGTTAAATTAATTTCTTTCTCGTCCCTAAGGTATAAAAACAAAATACATTCCTTCTTTCCAAAATGCCGGATAACGCTTCGCTAGCCAGGCTTACCAGTTGTATTCGAAGAGCAGGAATATGAAAACTTCATCATCAAACCAAATTGCCCTTCAGAAAATTTGGGTTGGTGTAACCGAACCCAAATTCTCCAAAAAGCTTTCTATTTCCCCCAAGTATCAAATATAGTGCAATCAATCCCTATTCAGGTTTTTGTCCATCTTCTGCATTTTTCTTCTTTTGTGATTCAGAAGATTTCGGCTCTGAAAATTTCTCCGCATCCGCATCCAGCAAAGCCTGAACCTGATATTGGCTAGCCTTGAAATAGAATGGCTGAATGGATGACTTAATCACATAATCATTAGCCATTTTGCCAATTGTTATAACAATTTTTTCGCCCGATTCAAGAAAAAGTTCGGCGTTAAAAACCGGTTTTTCCAGACTATATTCCGGCTTGGCATCTGTCCCTAAAATTCCGTCATACTGTAGTTTTGCCAACTTGCCCAACCAGGTTGAAATTTTTTCCTGATTGGCTATTTTCCCCTCTTCCAAACCTACGATTTGCCATGCTTCTCCTTCTTTGGTCAAGGTGAATTTTTCCGTCTCAACTTTATTCAAATTGACAGTATCAACAACCGCCAACAAATCCTTATCCAGCCAGTCATCCGCCTCAACAGGCGCTTGATAGGCCGCAAAATCAATACTGAAAATTTCAGGTTGGCCATCAACTCGAGCATGAATTTTCTTGAAGCCGGGTGATGAACCCAAATACAAGGTTTTCAGAATTTTACCATCATTAGCAAAACTGATTGTTCGTTCAAATTCATCTTTAGACACCTTGAAACGAACCGCTGAATCTTCTGTTGTTGCAACAGGCCAGCTAACCGGCAAGGAAAACAGCTTGCCAGCCAATTTCTGTAACTTGGCATTGTCCACCGGTGCTTTAAAATAATCTGGCAACAACCATTTGCCCTGCTCCTTTTTCAAGTTTAATTTTTTATCTTTGGTCTCAATAGTTATCTGATCCAGTTGGGACAACTCCAGACCCAGCAGTTTTTCCCCGGACTGGAACGCTCCCATTTCCTGACCTTGGCTGAATAAAATGCCAACCAGTAATAATTGAACCACTAAAATAGCTGACAGGATTACCGTCATTTTTTTCATGCCGCGCCTCCTTCAGTAGCCAAAACTTGCTCATAAAATTTCCTTGCCTGCCCGCGTTTAAACCTGTAGACAAGATAGATCACTAACAGCCCCAACAAACTCAAACCATAGTTGAGATATTCCCAAAAGGTTTGCTCTTGTTGCGTCAACGGTGCTAGAGTCCTGGAAAAATGACTGCGACTACGGATACTCAGCAAGCCTCTGTCTTCCAGTGACCAGTCCACGGCATTGGCTACCAGTTGCAGAGAGTTCAAATACAACACTCCACCTGCACTGGATGCCATTTTGATGGTTTTGTCTTCGACAAATTCATTGGAAGCCAGCAAAATAATCCGTGCTGATCCTGGTGATTTGTCAATGACACTGGTGATCTGGATTTTCTCATCTTCAGTTTTTTCGTCTGACTTGCCCTTGTTTTCTTGTTTGTTATCCATTTTTTTCAATAACGGTGAGTCTTTATCCTTGAAATAGGAATCAAACCGACCTTCAACCACTGTTGCCAACGTATAAGACTGACGTTTTTCGCCCGGTTCAAAGCCCCATTGCGGATAGCGTTTGAAATCAGGAACCACATTACTGGAATCTGACACCCAGGACTTTTCAGAACTTTTCAGTAGCGGTATTACCTTTTTACCTTTCGAGGGCGTCACGTTAACGGGTGACACCCAGTTCATCGTCACTTGTGGTAAACCGGATGTAATGGCATTATCTGCCAGCAAGCCATCACCGCGCACATCAATAAAATAGGGATATTCCACCATTTGCATTTCCTGCACCGTAAAGCCCCCCAGATTTCGACTGACGGGAATCGGCAACATGGCATTTTGAGGATCCAGCACCATGGTTTTCTCAATATTGATACCCTGATATTTCAGCCAATCTTCTATTCCTGACTGATGTTCACTGACACTCAGTCCTGTACGTCCCCAATCAGCTTTATATGGTGAACTTGCCAAAATCACGGTTCCACCTTTCATCAAGAACTGATCGACAGCAAAGACTTGTTTTTCATCCAGTTTATCTGGCGCAATCAGTAGCAGCAAATCAGCATTATCATTAACCACACCATTATCAAGATTGGCTGTTTGAACATTGTGATTTTCTTCCAGCATTTTTTCCAGGAAAGTAAACTCCTTGCCGCCAGACATACCCATCTGCATCATATAGGGGTTATTGGCTGATGCTGGCGGAGTATACAATGCCAGGGTTTTCATGAAACCTGAAGAATAGCGTTTAAGTGCTGTATCAAGCGCCAGTTTAAAGCTATTTTTGTTCAATTCCTCTGGCAGTGGCACGGGAACGGTTTGTCCCTGACTTTCCAGCACCATATAAAAATAAAACTGGTTATTGTCGAAAAGACTGGCTTGCATGGGCCTGAAACCAAATTCCTCTGCAATTTGTTTAGCAACCTTGCCGCCATCCGCTTCCGGATCAATAAAACTGTATTGAAATTTGTCCCCGGCTTTGGTTTTGGTTTCTTTTAGCACCGTCTGGATTTCTGTTCTCAGACCACGCAAAACCTCCGGCAGTTTATTGTCAACAGAAAAATAGCCTTTGAAAGTCACCGGCGCACTCAAGCTGGCAAACAAATTTCCGCCACTTTGATATTCGTTTAAGACTTTCTTGATGCTGCGGGTAATTTCGTATTCCGGGTTTCTTAATTGCACATCCATGTCGCCCTCCGTTTGCGCCTTGACCTCGATCAGATCCCGGAAATTCAATACCTGATATTTATCACCATATTTGATCAAAACATCAAAATAAGAATTCACTACTGATGCCTGGTACTTGCTGGTCACCTGAAACGGAACCGGCTTGATACCATATTTTTCACCTGCTTCTTTTTCCAGTTCCGGATTTTCCATCGGATCAATAAACTCGGTACGCACCTTGCCATTGCCGGCAATCTGATATTCGCTCAACAAATCCCGAAGTTGCGGGACTAGCGGAGACAACAACGGATGGGTTTTGGCGCTGAAATAGCCCCGGATCAGTAAAGGTTCCTGCAACTGTTTCAGGTAATTTCGGGTTGCATTGGAAATGGAATAAATATCCCCCTCGGTCAAATCAATTCTGGCTTTGCTAATTTGTGACAACCAGATATTACCAACCAAGAAGTTGGCTACCAACAAGGCAGTCAGAACTTGCCATTTCCTGTGTTCTGTATGGCTGTTATCATGCGCCCAACGCACTATTTCCAGAGAAAGCACATTCAGGCTGATAAAAATACCGACAATACTGAGATAATAGTAAAGATCTCTGAGGTCCAGTACGCCGCGAGTGATGGATTCAAAGCGCGAGCCGCTGCCCAGAAGCTTAAAAAATTCAGCTGCCTTGTTGCCCAACAAGCCGGTCAGACTGTCTGATCCCAGCAAATACAAAAATGATGTTAATAGCACTGTTACGATCAAACTGACAATCTGGTTATTGGTATTGGCGCTAACAGTCAAACCAATGGCAATATAGGCGGCCGCCAATAACAATGATGCCAGATAAGCGCCAAATACAGGCCCCCAATCCAGATTTCCTAACAAAGAAATCGTGATCGGCAACGGCAAGGTTAACAGCAATGCCAAGGCCACCAGAAACAAACAGGCCAGGAATTTGCCCAGTACCAAACGTAATGGACTAACCGGATGTGTTAACAAGAACTCTAACGTCCCTGCCCTGCGCTCTTCACTCCACATCCGCATGGTTAAAGCCGCCACCAGAAAAATCAGTAATATCGGCATCCACTCAAATAGCGGTCTGACATCTGCAATATTGCGGGCGAAAAAGGTTTCTACCCAGAAAAATATGAATAATGTCACCAATAAAAACGCGGCAAAGAAAATAAAGGCAACGGGTGATGCAAAAAAAGCTGCGGTTTCTTTTCGGGCAATCGTGAAAACACTAGGCTGCTGCATGAATCTCTCCTCCTGTTGGCTCGCCTGGCATTGAATTGACTTGACGGAAAATACTTTCCAGATCCTGCTGTTCTGGATAAATGGCAAAAATGTTAGTGCCGTCCCGACTGAGTTTATTGACAATTCCGGCAATTATTTTCTGGACGGGCACAGTGTTTTTGTTCTCAAGACTGAGCCGATACTGATATTGTTGATCTGCCAAAGAAGAATGATTGATTTGGCCAATTTCCTGCTGGCCTTGCAACTGGGTTTTTAATTGCTCCGGTGAACAATCCGTTTTAAGCTGGATACTTTGACTGTTTTGTAATTCATTGAGTTTGGCATCAACCGCCAGTTTACCATTACGCATAATCAACACCCGCTCACAGACGGCTTCAACTTCCTGCAAAATATGCGTGGAAACGATAACCGTGGCATTCTTTCCCAGTTCGGCAATCAATTCCCGCATATGCAAAATCTGGGTTGGATCAAGGCCATTGGTAGGTTCGTCGAGAATCAGGATTTGCGGCTTGTGAAGAATGGCCTGAGCAACTCCAACCCGTTGTTTATAGCCCCTGGACAAGGTACTGATCGGTTGCGTGGCTTTTTCGGTCAAGGCTGTTTTGACAATAACCTCTTTAACCGCATTCAGTTTTTCCTGACCGGTTAACCCACTGAGTTCGGCAGCATAATCCAGAAAATCAATCAAGGTCATTTCCGGATACACCGGACAATTTTCGGGTAAATAACCGATTTTATTCTGGACCT
>JALXCS010000010.1 GCA_026990815.1 Methylomonas sp.
TTATTGAGGTAAGCTTCCACATGCTTTCTAGACAAAAACAAAGGTAACTCTAAAGGGCTTCCTTTAGGAAAAGCGTAGTATGTTCCAGTAGGTGAGCCATTTGGCTCTTCAAGCTCTGCTATGTACCAGAATGGTTCACCAACGCAGTGATCTTCTGGAATGAAACTAGTAGTAATATGCTTAGCTAAAATATCAAAGATTGTTGGAATCTCTTCTGCCTTTAGAGTTAGTATTCCATGTCTTTTTGCTACTTTTTCGGCTCCTGATTGATAGCCTGAGCGGGAGACAAACACCCCTACGATATCTTCGCCTATATTTTTAATTTTTTGATGAAATTCAAGAACCTTTCCTTGATCTACTGGAGATTTCCAGTCTTTACACTCTATAGCCACTCTGTGTTTAACACCGACATTTTGAAACTCATAAAATATATCAATTTCGTACGTTTCATCAGGCGGTACTTTAAAAGTGGTTCTTTTAGAAACCTGTATTTTTTCACCTTTTAAGTTTAAGAGAGTGCTATATACATAATGAATATAGTCTTCAAAGCTTGTCCCTTTTTTCATTTCGCATCCTGATTATTTGTGGGCATAACGATTGAGGTAAGCTGACCACAAAATTGACCAGCACCTACTTTCGGATTATGAATGAATTTTCAAATGGCAACAACCCAAAATAAACAAATGCCGCTTTTGTGGGTCAGCTTGACCGACAGGTTAGCCCACAACCAACTTGCTATGCAATGAGAACATGACATAGCCAAACAACCAATGACCTTGGAGTTTGCAAAAATACTTGATGAACAAATACCGTTTCCATACCAAGTTTAATAACTGAAAACCGCTATTTCAGAACCACAATTGACAAAAAACCAAAACCCACAGCCGTTTCCAACCCGATTAACACATGCCACGACAAATGATAAAAACTGACAACTGACTGCGACAAAACCCAATGACTGGAATTTGCACAAATTGTTTCCGCTGCCTGACACGCCAAAGCAGAAAAACAAAATCTGTGTACCCTACCAGACAACAACGATATTTTGCTGCAACCGCTGACAATGATTAACAGCTTTTACAATACAAAAAATTGACCCACGAACCAGAAGCATGAGGACGATTGGGAACAAAAGTGGCAAAAGCAATGGGTGCGTAAAAATTACGATTGACACCGAAAAAACAGAACCACGCCCAGCAAGGTAACACCGATTAGCAGCACAAAGTAATTGCCGATTTTATTGAATTACCCAGCCGCCAACACCGCAAGAATTTAACGCGATAACCTGAAATAAACCACAACCCAAACCCAACAAAATTCCCCTTGGTGAGTGCGCGAAGCGCGGGCTAACATTGTTACTATACAGAAATTAGAACTATACCTCAACAATTCAAAGTTTCCACATAATAAGTTACTCTATATGGAATTATTTTCCGCATAGTAGCTATATATTCAATATATGCCTACTATGCGGAATCCAATTGCATATTTCTTTTTAACTATTTTTACCGAAAAATCTACTTCAATCCCTTGGGGCAGGGGTAGCTTCTAAACTCATGCGCCCGATATTTCGAATGGCTTATGATTTTGTATATTTTATCGGTATTGTTGTTTAACGAGACCGTTTGCAGAATAAGCAGCCTCGCTAAGGAGCGTTCAAAAAATAAATTTCATCATAAGTGACTTGCCTTTTTATCCGCCTTCCACGTTACACAAACAGTTACATAGCTTGCTATGCGCCTGTTTGTGCGCCTCGAATGCGAATAAAAAGTTGTTAAATTAATTTCTTTCTCGTGCCTAAGCAACTGTTGTGTTAAATCGGTTGTCCTATTTCTTCTTGATGTTCTTCAATTAGATAATCCAGCCACAAACTGGACAATTTTTCTTGTACGGTGTTTTGCCGTAACCTTGCATTCAGATGAGGAAAGTCAACTCTTTCCAGATCCTGATCCTGATTAAAGCAGGAATAGACGTAAAATTCCGCACCACTTGCTTTATCAACATGCTTACACAAACACTGGGCGCAGATGCCTTTCATCATGCATTGCATGGGGGAGTTGATCGAGCCGATGGCTTTGTGTTCCTGCAAATAAGGTTTTAGCCTGCCGTGCCGCGCTTCCTTAACCGCTGCCATCATTCGGTCAGACCCGATGACGATGATTTCATTGACTTCATTCAAAGCAATTTCAATTTTACCAAGTTTACCTTTTGCGTAGTTTTCAATGCTTTCCAGAATATTGCCAACATTGCTGAAATCCTGCTCACGTGTGGTGGGTAAAGCTTGCACATCTTCACCCGGGTCAACAGACCATACGATAACGTCGGCTGCTGCTTCGATCTCTTCCACTTTGAAAATATCGTAGCTATGTTTGTAGCCAGCGAAATAGATTATCCGATTACCAGCGGAACGCATTGCTTTTCCGATGGAAAACAACACGGCATTCCCCAGGCCGCCACCGACAAGCATTACAGTTTTATTGCTTGGGATTTCCGTCGGCGCACCGGTAACACCCATTACCACAACCGGGTCTCCTGATTTCCAGAATCGGCACAGTTTTGTCGAGCTGCCCATTTCCAGGGTGATTAATGAAATCAATCCCTGGTCTTTATCGACCCATGCGCCGGTTAACGCAATACCTTCACTGGCGAGAACCGTATCTTTGATGACTGGGGCGAACGCTTCATAATTTTGCAAGCGGTAAAACTGACCGGGTTCGAAGTGTCTGGCCTGCATTTTTGCTTTAACAATGACTTCGACAATGGTTGGTGTCAGGCGTTTGACTTCCTGAATGGTTGCCAGGAAGGAATCATCCATTTTTTGCTGAAATTTTTTCAGTTCGTCATCCCGTTCAGCTTGTTTGGCCGGGTCAAGTTGTTTGATGTGATCAGAGAATAATTCAACAACATAGGGATAACCATCTTTGGCGCTGGCCATAGCTTTGACTACATTGCCGGCATAAACCGGGTGGTTATCTCCATAATAGGTTATATATCGACCATTTTTCTGATAGGAGGTAAATGGCGCTGGCTTACCGATTTTAGGTGTCCAGGTGTCATCGATCGGATTTAATTGCAGGCTGTTTTCATTGGCCTCCGGCTCAAAGCGTTGAAAAAACTTGCCATCCATTTCAAAAGTCCCCGGGTGCTCATTTTGATAAATCGTGTTTGGCGATGTTCCTGCGGCAACATACAAGCTACGCAAGGGGACTTCAATTTGTTCGCCACCTACCCAGCGGCCATCTTGCTCGGTCATTTTCTCAAACCGTACTGCCTTAAGATGCTGATATTCATCCGTGATGGCTTGTTTGGGGTTCATGCCTTCAGCCCAGGCCATGCCTTCTTCCAGAGCTTTTTCTATTTCTTCATGATTTTGTGTATAGGCAGGGGCATTTTGCATGGCTTTCCGATAAAACAAGGTAACCCCACCCCATTGGTCCAGTAATGGCTGGAAGTTGGGTTGTTCGGTAGCGGCTTTTGCTCTTGTCCGTTCAGCACGGATCGCTTGCCCATGTCCCAGAAATTCTTCTAGAATTTGTGTTTCTTCTTCATCAAAACGGGCTAACAGGCTCTCTTTGCCATATTTTTCAGATAGATGTTCATAACGATCAAGAATTTTTTCAACCTGTATCGGATAATAGGCCAGCAATTCAGTGACTGTATCGGTCGCAGTCAGGCCGCCGCCGATAACCCCAGCAGGTAAACGGACTTGAAGATTTGCCATTGAAGAGGTTTTTGCTGCGCCGGTTAATTGTAATCCCATCAGGAAGTCGGAAGCTTTACGAATGCCTCGAACCAGATTGTTTTTTAGGCCAATGATGGTTGGTTTGCCAGCACCAACGGCAATGGCAATATGGTCAAAGCCAAGTTCCCAGGCATCCTCAATGGTAATAGTGCCGCCAAAACGAATGCCGCCATAACTGCTGAAGGCCTTGCGCCGAGCCAGGGTCAGATAAATGACCTTGAGAAAATTTTTATCCCACCGGACAGTGATGCCGTATTCAGCAACACCGCCAAATCCTGCAAGAATCCGTTTGTCCAGGTCTTCGTATAAATCATTAAAATCACGTACAGGCAACGGTGGGTTATTTTCTGAACCAACCAGTTCCTCAGACAACGGCTCGATTTTCAAGCCATCAATACCAACAACTCCAAATCCTTCGTTGACTAAATAATGAGCCAGGGTATAGCCAGCAGGCCCAAGACCTGCGACCAAAATATTTTTGCCATTGTAGGGCAGGGCGTAAGGTCTTTTGATATTCAGTGGGTTCCAGCGTGTCAAAAAACTGTAAATTTCAAAGCCATAGGGCATGAACAGTACATCAGTCAGAACATTGGTTTCAATCTGGGGGATGTTGACCGGCTCGGTTTTCTGATAGATGCAGCCTTTCATACAGTCATTGCAAATTCTGTGGCCGGTGCCGGGACACATCGGGTTATCTATCATGATCATGGCCAGAGCGCCAATGTTGTCTCCCTGTCTTTTAACCAGATGCATTTCAGAAATCTTTTCTTCCAGAGGGCAGCCGGTAATGGTGACGTTCAACGGGTTGGTTTTGAAACTGCCATCCTTTTTGTTTTTCATGCCTTTTGAGCATGAATCGGTATTCCGGTCATGACAGTAGATGCAATGATCGACTTCATAAAGAACTTCCCGCTGGTTGTAGCGGTTATCAGTCAATACAAAACCATCGCGTCGTCTGCGTTTTTGTTTGGGGCCGACCAGTGAAACAAATCCATCATGCGGTTCTTGTTCCACTTCAACCAGATGGGTAAAGTCAGTTCTTCCCGGAGATTTGAACAGTTTCCAGTGTTTGGTTAAAGTTCTTAATTGAGAGTCCGTATTGGCAATATGGAGCCAGCGTTCCAGATAATCAAGCAAGGTATTGACAAGCTCATTATCATTTGAAGCCAAAGCTTCGGCAAAAAACTGGCTGGCTTTGTTTTTGCCAGTTATTGAATCACGTATGGATTTGATTTGTTTTTCAGCAGGATAATCAGATGTCTGGCTCTCGTTTGTTGAAGCAAAATGTTGCGATAACCGATGCAGTTCGGCGCCAATTTTGCTGATCGCCAGTTCCATATCAGCTTCCTCAGGTGCGGTCGTTTCCAGAAGTAATGTGACGGCCTGTTTGAGATTGTTGATGTCCCAGTCAGCGATATTTTCCTTTCTAAATTTTTTCGTTAGTTTACTGACCACTTCCTTGCGGAAAAAGAATATGGTTTCAAACTCGTGTTGAATTGCATCCTGTTGGCTTTTGTGTTGCTGTTCACTGCCGAATAATTTGGCAACAAATTGACCGACATAAGGCCCCATTTCAACGAGAATTTCAGAAATTTCTTCAGGTTTTAAATTATCTCCCTGTGTTGTTCTGTAATCCAGATAGCGATTAAACAGCTCTTTGTCGTGTTGTTTGACGCTATCATCGAATACCTGAAGGAGAGTCTTCAATTTTTCCGGTTGATATAAATCTGTATAGGTAAAGCCAGGAAGGCCAAGACTGATATTAGATGTATTATTTTCAGGGTTGTTCATTGTTGTCAGTAAATGTTAAGAAAATCTAACGAGTCAATCGATGTTGCTCGATTGGCTATATTGAATGAAGTTCCAATGATTATTGGTTCTTCTAATTACTTTGTTTTAGCGAGATCATCGGTCAAAGCCGATAAAATCCCAAATGGCAAACAGTATCCCGGTTTTATCTTGCCTTTCAATTTCAGGGGGCATTCCATCGGGGTAATTTTGCTCGAAAACTCTGGTGGCGTCACTGGCCAGGTCATTGAGCCCGAGTTTTTTGTAGGCATCTTCCAGGATTAACAGCGCATGAGGAACAGCGGGAGTACGCTGGAATTTTTCAACTACGCGGCTGGCACGATTTACAGCGGCTATATAGGCTTCTCTTTGCATGTAATATCGGGCAACATGAATTTCAAACATGGCCAGATTGTTACGCAGATAAAGCATCCGTTGTTTGCTGTCTTCGACATACTGGCTATCCGGAAATCGACGGATTAATTCAGCAAAATTATTATAAGCATCCAAGGCATTGCCCGGGTCACGTTGTGATGCGTCAGTTGGCAGAAATCGTTCAATAAATCCAATGCCACGGTTGTAGTTAACCAGGCCTTTTAAGTAATAGGCGTAATCAACACTTGGGTTTCTCGGGTGAATTTTAATGAAGCGTTCAGCTGCTGCGATGGCTGCTTCGGGTTCGTTGTTTTTGTAATAGGCGTAGGCAATATCCAGTTGGGTTTGTGCGGCAGATTCGCCAAAAGGGTAACGTGATTCGAGCTTTTCATAAAGCTCGATGGCTTTTGGGTAATTTTCAGCTTCCATGGCTTTTTTTGCCTCAGTACGAAATTTCTCGGCATTCCAGTCAGCATATTCCTTATCATCTGAGCCGGATTGACCAATGCCCAGTGATTTTAATGTTTGACAACCTTGCAGAAAAAAGATTGTGCAAATAATGAAAATAAGATTGAGCAGGTATTTGCGCATCATGTTGTTATTTCTCTTGAGAGCTGTGTTTGCTGATTTCTTTTTGCCAGACAGACAGAAGTTCTTTTAATTCATTTAATTCAATTTTAACAGGCGATGCCCGATCATCATAAAGATTCAGTAGTAAAGCCTGCTTGGGATTAATTTCAAGTTCGTAGATGTTGCCACAAAAAAACTCCTGTTGATTGGGGTTAGAGCTGTGTTTGATTTCATCTATTGAGGAAATGATTTCCTGGCAATATTCCTGATTTTCATTAATGTCTGTCTCAAGAAAATCAGCAAATGGTTTCAAATATGGTGGTTGGCTTATTTGCAATTCACCTTGTTGGTTACGGGTCAGTTTGATTTTCATGATTCAAGGTTGCGGAAAAGCCGTGGTAATTCTGCGTTGATTTCGTGTAAGACCCATGCGAATGGGAAAAGGCTTGCTATTTCTGTCAAGGCAAAATCCTTTGGCATTATTTTTTGGTGCAGATGGACCCAGAATACCCCATTGATGGTGTTTTTTGGTTTTATTGCGGGCTGCATACACCACCGAGTGGGTGATCGCATTAATTGAGCAATGATCAGGAAAAAATGTTGAAAATTTGGTTCTACCATTTGAAAATTTCACTCTGGCATTGTATATACCTTTGCGCAAGCTGCGTTTTTTATAGATCTCTTTGACTTCGGGTGTTGAACCCAGCTTTTGGGTGGAATGAAAGCCTTTGGGTCGTCCCCTGCTGTCAATTTCACCACAAAAAATGTGTTTTAAATTAATTGATGGTTGGGTTTTGCTCCATTTCGATGCTTTTTTTTTGCACGATAAATCTGCGCTATAAGCGATTGAGCAACTCAAAATAAATAAAAAAAATATCAGGAAATATTTTATCATGTATTAGCTGTATGTTTATGAGTCAATTTTTGTCTGGTGTGGAAGGGAGTAGCCGAGTGCGGCTTTAATTTGATCCACTTTAGTGTTTAAGATTTTTTAATTCAATGGTTTGTTTGTGCCTATTTTAACATCAAAAGTGCCTGATGAGATGGTCGGCATGCGATTGGATCAAGTGCTTGCCGAAATATTTCCTGAATTTTCTCGAAGTAAATTACAGACCTGGGTAAAGTCAGGGCGTGTCAGGGTTAACAGAAAGCAGCTTAAATCTAAAGACAGGCTCGATGGTGGGGAGTTGATAGAACTTGATGCTGAGCCGGAAAAAGTAGTTGAAAGTGTTCCCGAAAAAATTCCATTAAGTATTGTCTATGAAGATGATGTATTGCTTATTATCAATAAACCGGCAGGAATGGTGGTACATCCAGGTGCTGGCAATTGGTCTGGTACTTTGCAAAATGCCTTGCTTTACTATGACATAAATTTGGACAAATTACCCAGGGCAGGGATTGTGCATCGTATCGACAAGGATACCAGCGGTTTGTTGATGGTCGCAAAAACCTTGCAAGCCCATTCAAATCTAGTCGATCAATTACAAGATCGAACTATTGATCGGGAGTATTTGGCAATTACTCACGGGCGCATGACGGCTGGTGGAACAATTGACGAGCCGATAGCAAGACATCCTGTGGAACGGTTACGGTTTGCTGTTAGACGGGAAGGCAAATCAGCAGTAACTCATTATCGGGTGAATGAGAGGTTGAAACGCCATACCTTGATTCAAGTAAAACTGGAAACAGGCAGAACTCATCAGATCAGGGTGCATATGGCACATATTCGTTACCCTTTGGTGGGAGATCCCTTGTACGGGGGCAGGTTTAAGTTGCCAGCAGGGTGTTCAGAGTCTTTGGAGTCGGTGTTACGTGGATTCAAACGTCAGGCCCTCCACGCAGAAAAATTGGGGTTGTGTCATCCGGTAACCCAGGAATATTGTCAGTGGCAAGTTGCCATGCCTGAGGATATGGATGCTTTGCTGCAAGCATTGCGTGATAATGAAACTTAATTGGGTTGACGCGGATTGGCCAGTCCCTGAAAACATTTTCGCGGGCACTTCTTTGAGAATAGGGGGAGAGAGTAAAGAGCCTTATAAGAGTTTTAATCTGGCTGCTCATGTCGGTGATCTTTCCAGCTTGGTGAAAAAAAACCGTCAAAATTTAAAAATGATGCTGAGTTTGCCGGATGATCCTTTTTGGCTGGATCAGATTCATAGCAGTAAAGTTATTTGTATTGACGGTAAGTGTCAGAATATACAGGCCGATGCCAGTTATAGTCTTAAACCGGGAATTGTCTGTGCCGTTTTAACGGCGGATTGTTTGCCGGTGTTACTTTGCAACGGACAAGGGACTAAAATCGCCGCTATTCATGCCGGTTGGCGTGGTTTGTTGGAAGGTGTAATAGAAAACACTGTTTATGAGTTAAAAGATGAAAATTTGTTGGCTTGGCTGGGTCCTGCGATTGGGGCAATGAATTTTGAAGTGGGTAATGATGTTTATGATGCTTTTTGTTATAAATCCGGACATTATTCAACTGTTTTTCGAAACATCGGCCCAGAAAAATGGTTGTTAAATATTTATACTTTGGCTCGGTTGATTTTAAAAAATGTTGGTGTTGATAAAGTATATGGAGGAGATTTCTGTACAGTGTCTGATCAAGACTATTTTTTTTCTTACCGCAGGGATGGCATAACTGGCCGGATGGCCAGCTTAATCTGGAGAACCTAAAAGGCTATGAGCCTGATTCTATATATTATTATTTTTGCGGCAATTGGCGGTGTGTTAAGTGTTGGTGCCGCCTCAGTTTTTTTGTTGTTATCTGCTGAAAATCAGGAAAAGGTATTACCACACGGCATTAGTTTTGCTATCGGCGCACTTTTAGCGGTGTCTTTTTGGGGGTTGATTCCCCATGCTTTTTC
>JALXCS010000011.1 GCA_026990815.1 Methylomonas sp.
TGAACAGCTCAGGGTGGTTTGGTATCTCCGCCTAATCGGCGATACCGAGGGGCCCGCCCCTCATCACTGGTACAGCATAGCTCACAGCTTCCTTACTGCTTCGCCTTCTTGGCACACCGACAACTACTTTGACATTTACCGGCCCTCACTCCTCTGAAAGTTGTTGCTCAGGAAACCAAAATGTTCCAGGTACTAAGGTTGTCGAGGTGCCAGTCAGCCTGTTTTTGCTAATATCCTTTAGTAGCAAATAAATTTGTTCTGCCGCTTTCAGTTGTTTTTCTCCCCATTCTTTTACAATTCCTTGGCAATATTTGTTTCGAAATAAATGTAGAGTTTTTGTAGAATCAGTTTTTGTTAGAGGAATAATTTGTTGCCAAGTCGCTTCATCCTTGCAAATCGCATTTTTAGCTTGTACTGTTGCATTAAAAAAGGCATTGATGGCCTTTTTGTTTCGCTTGGCCCAATTTAGTTTAAATACATAACCTAATGGCGGGACTGATGTCTGTATACCTAATTCCTGTAGGATTTTTTTGCCATCAAGTAATTGTGGAAAACCTTGTGCTTCAAGTCTTGCTGCAAAATGCCAATAAGTCAGGATGGCGTCGAGGTTGTTATTTTTGAGTTGCTGACTTAATAGTGGAGGAGCTGCAAAGACCTTTTCTACGGTTTGGTCCAGATCGAAATTTTGTTTTTTTGCCAAAGCAACAAGCAAAAGCCAGTTTTTGTCCAGCTCTCCTCCTGCAATGCCCAAACGTTTGCCTTTAAGATTCTTTAAGCTTGTTATTTTGCTTTGTCTATTGATCAGTAAGGAACCTGCAGTATTGGAATAGGGGTAGAAGCTTATATCAAAGCCGCTGCTACGCTGTCTGGAAACCCAGATCCAGTCTGAAACAATCACATCCACTGAATTTGCCAATAGAGCAATTTTACCTGCTTGTGGATTGGCAACAGGCTGGATATTAAGGTGATATTCAGTAGTATCCAGTAATCCCAGTTTTTTTAAAGCAGTTATTTCCCAGTTGACCGTGCCAAAAGGTAA
Organism: Methylomonas sp.; assembly: GCA_026990815.1. Taxonomy (GTDB): domain Bacteria; phylum Pseudomonadota; class Gammaproteobacteria; order Methylococcales; family Methylomonadaceae; genus JALSJK01. Next base: position 1,040 of record JALXCS010000011.1, read on the forward strand.
AATACCCAGACGGATAGTTGTTTTTTCCGAAGCACTAAGGTTGCTGGTATTGAGTAGAAGTAACAGAATCTGAGAAATAAATTTCATTATATTTGTGTTTGGTAATTTAACGGAAATTACCATTATTCTATCTTTAAATAGCGATTGCTTGGAAACCGAGTATTAAAAACTGGTAATATTAATGCTAAATCAGTAATTTTTTTATACTTTCAATGCCTAATAAACCGGAACCACTTTCTTTGATCGACCGCTTTGGACGGCGTGTTAATTATTTACGAATTTCTGTCACCGATCGCTGTGATTTTCGGTGTTTGTATTGCATGGAAGAAGCCATGACCTTTCTACCTCGTGCCCAGATATTAACTTTGGAAGAAATTTATACGCTGGCGAAAGTTTTTTCTGAGTTGGGTGTTGAAAAAATCAGGATTACCGGAGGAGAGCCATTAGTACGTAACGGTATTTTGCAATTAATTGAACGGATTGGTCAATTGTCCGGCTTAAAAGAGTTGGTGATGACAACCAACGGGTCGCAATTGCAAAAATTCGCAAAACCGTTAAGTGATGCGGGAGTCAAGCGATTAAATATCAGTCTTGATACGCTGGATGTAGAAAAATTTAAGGTTTTGACGCGCAATGGCGAGCTAAAAACAGTATTAAGAGGAGTTGAAGCAGCAAAAAATGCCGGATTTCAGCGGATAAAAATTAATGCGGTTATCCTTAAGAACAGAAATCATCATGAAGTGATTGATCTTGTGCAGTTCGCCATAGAGCACGAGCTTGATATCAGCTTTATTGAAGAAATGCCTTTAGGAGTTGTGAGCCAGCATGATCGGTATGAATCCTTTTACTCAAGCAATGACATAAAAAAGGATCTGGAGCAAGCGTTCACTTTATTATCTTCAACTGTTCAAACAGGCGGGCCATCAAATTATTTTCAAGTGCAGGAAACCCAAACCAGGGTAGGTTTTATTTCACCTCATAGCCATAATTTTTGTAGTTCTTGTAATCGTGTCAGATTGACAGCGGAAGGTCGATTGTTATTGTGCTTGGGGAATGAACATTCGGTAGATATGAAGCAAATCCTCAGAACTCATCCAGGCAACCAAGAAATTCTCAAACAATCAATCATTCAGGCCATGCAGATCAAACCTGAAAGACATGAATTTCAATTGGATGAACAGCCGGTAATATTGCGACATATGAATGTAACAGGAGGATAAATGAGAATTTTTTTTATGATTTCATTCATTATGCTATTTGTTAGCAGTTGTGGAACAACAGGAAAACCAAATATGCAGCAGCAGGAATTACTTCGATTGATTCAATCACAGCAGGCGCCCGTCATCGTTGATGTACGCTCAGAATCAGAATACCAAAGCGGCCATGTGCCAAGCGCCATTCATGTGCCATTTTGGGCGGCTTTTTCGCCTGATGAACTGGAACACAGAAATCCTTCAGATTTGTTGGTGTTATATTGTCAACATGGTCCGCGTGCGGGAATTGCCAAGTTAGCTTTGAGTCTTTCCGGGTATGACAATATTGTATATTTGGATGGTCATATGAAGGCCTGGCTCAAGGCTAAGTTACCTGTAGAGAGGTAAGTTTTTTTTGTGATTTAAGAGTTCAGGTTTTTTTTAGATTTATACTATAATCATAAGTTTTCCTGATTACGTAGAACCATCAGCCAATTCTAAAGTCGAAAAGATGAGCATAACTCTTTGAGAAACCAGGAGGCCGACGATGAGTAAAAAC
>JALXCS010000012.1:0-1984 GCA_026990815.1 Methylomonas sp.
ATACAGTATGTCTTATATAAATAAAGTGCAAAAAAAACGATCCAAAGTAGGTTTGGTTGTTCTATTTGTATTTAGTATTATAGGGTTGCTATTTTCAGTTACCGAAATTCTGGGAGGTGTCTCTGGTGGCCAGTATTGGCCAACAAGAATATTTGTTGCTTCTTTTTTATGGTTAATAATATATTTCTCAGCATTTTATTCCTATTATCGTTCATTATACTTATTTTCTAATACTTATATAATTGGAGTGGCTTTATTCCATTTAGGGTTAATTTATTTGATGACATTTGGACTGACTGAGTTGCATTCGTGGGTCAATTCAACTAATAGCGTTAAAATGGAGATTGCAGGGTGGTATGTTATTTTATCCTTTTGTTCTTTTGGAATAGGGGCTGTAATTAGTGTTTTAACGAGCAGACGAAATAACATAAGTGTGAAAACTAATAACGCTGATTTCAAAAAAACTAATAACTTCATCTTCTTGCAAGGAATCGGTTTGAGTTTAGCGGCTTTAATATTTTTAATATGGGCAATTTCATCTTATGGCAATATTTTGGCATATTCGCGTGAAGAATTATTTAATATAAAGGCAGATACGCGTGGATTTGGTGCATTTATGATGGTGTGGCCTGGAGCCTTGATTTTATTAACAGTTTCGGCAAGCACGAAAGTCCAAAAATTAATTGTTTATCCATTAACGCTTTTCTTTTTTTTGTTGATCTTGCTTTCAGGTTATAGGTCCGCTGCTCTATTTCCAGCTTTAGTAGGGATAGTTCTCTGGATAAAAACAGGCCGGAAATTACCAGCAGTAGTCGCTTTATCATTTCTGTCCTTTGTTCTGGTGGCTATTGCGGTAGTGGGAGTTTTTCGACAAATGGGAACATATCAAGATCTAGGTACTGAGCAGTTAGCATCATCATATGAAAAAGTTAGTATTGTAGATTCATTTGCTGAGATGGGGGCTTCTTTTGGAGTTCTTTCTGAAGTAATTAAATTTATCCCTAATAAAGATCCTTATCGGTATGGGTACAGTTATTGGCAGGCTCTTAAAGAAATGATTCCTAATATTGGTCTGTCAATCGATTCTAGTAAGTCAAGAAAAAATAAAAGTAGCAAGGCATCGTTTGATAAATCTGCATTGATGGAATTGACTCCTGCCGATTGGATTACCTACAAGTTAAATCGGTGGAAATTTGATCATGGCCAAGGAGTTGGTTTTTCGGCAATTGCAGAACCTTATTTTAACTTTGGAATGGCTGGTGTTATTGGCTATTTTAGTATTCTAGGTTTTTTATTGTCTCGCCTTGATCAAAAAAAAATCATTCTTCATCCTTATGTTTATTTGTTGGTTGGGGCTGTTTTCTGGACATTTATGAGAACAGTAAGAAATGATTTTATTAACTTTACTAAGCCTATGGGGTTTATCATTATAATTTTACTGATTTATAATTTGGGGTTGGTTGTCTTAGGAAAGCGTGTAAAATTCAGTATAAAGTAAATCTGATGCCGATTAAAGTTTTACACTGTATTCATTCTTTAAGTGCTGGTGGTGCGGAACGACAACTAAATATTTTGGCCAATCATGGAAAAGAAGCTTCTCTAAATTTTGGGGTTTTTTTTATTGACGGTTCAAATAGTACTATTAATTCGGAGAAATGCGAGCTATTTGAATTATCCAACAAAGCAAAATATCCATGGTTTTTATTCGAAGAAATATGTGATGTTATAGATCGTTTTAAGCCAGATATTGTTCATTGTTGGTTACCTCAAACATTGATAATACCAGGTTTACTTGCGGCGAAAAGATATAGATTGCCAGCGGTAGCGTCTTTTAGAAGCACAAAAATATTCGATGGATGGAAGGATGTAGTTGAATTTTTTGCTGATTATTTTTTTGCCGATGCAATTATTTCTAATGCTCCTATTCATTCGTCAAATAAATGTTACCAGCTTTTATTTAAAAAAAAAATACATGCAATTATCC
>JALXCS010000012.1:1994-9272 GCA_026990815.1 Methylomonas sp.
CTACTATTTGTTGGAAGGTTAATAGATGTAAAAAATTGGCAAGTATTACTCGAAGCACTTGCGATGCTTAACACGAGATATCCGTGGCAGTTACTGATTTGTGGAACTGGAGAAGAAGATAAAGTATTATCTAGAATACATGAGTTAGGGTTGACTGAATCAATTAGGATGTTAGGTTTCAGGAATGATGTTTATTCAATAATGGCTGCTTCGGATTTATTGGTTCTACCTTCATGGAAGGAGGGAATGCCAAATGTTGTTTTGGAGGCGATGAGTATTGGTCTTCCCTGTGTGATCTCAAAAATACCCGCTCACGTTAGCTTACTAGGCGGTGATGATTTTGCAACTTTGTTTGACCCTTCTGATTCTGGTGATTTGGCCAGAATACTGGAAGGTTATATTAATAAGCAAAAAGAGCTTGAAATGATGTCTATGAAGGGAATTGATTTTTCAAAAAAATATAGTCCTCTTGTCCTGACAAAAAGATATGCCCAGTTTTACAATGATTTGCTCTTGTTGAAATGAATTTGACAAGAGAAGAAAAGCATGTTAACCGTCAATTGCATTTGTGATAGTTGTACTTTCTTGTGGGAAGCTATTGTGAACAAAAGATTAAAATATTTGGGGCTTATGGTAGTGATAGTTGTGTCAAACTCCATACAAGGGCAACCATTATATAGAGTAACTGACCTTAACTTCTTATTAAGTTCCTTGAATAATCAAATAGATTCTTTAATGCCTACGGATATTAACGATAATGGATTTATTGTAGGTTCATATCGTATAAAGAATTCATCTACACGAGGTGGATTTTTATTTGATGGAGCATCATTTCAAGATATGAAATCTTTAGGATTTGCTGAAATAGTAGCTATTAATGATAATCAATTTGTTGGTATGGATGAACAACGAAACTTGGGGTTAATATTTGATATTAGGAGTAGAAAAATTACGGAGCTAGAATCTTTTATTCCGGCTGCTATCAATAATAAAGGTTATGTTGTCGGGAAAGAAGCAGAAAAAAGATTTAGACATGCTCTTTTTTTCAATGGAGTCAACATAAAAGACCTGGGTGCTCTGACTGAACCGGAGCACCCCGAATCGGAGGCTTCATCTTTTGCAACCGATATTAATGATAATGGAGAAATAGTTGGTGCAAGTGAAGATCCTGAAGGGTGGATTAGGGGTTTAGCAGTGAAATTTGAAGGTAATGATGTTGTTGATTTGGATATAGCAATACCAGATACGGAATATGATAAGGCGGTTGGGATAAACAATGGGGGGCAGATCATTGTAACAGGTAGTAATGATGCGTATAGTTTGTCACGTTCGGTTCTTATTGATGGAGAGTTATCCATTGATTTAGGAATCTTAGGTGAGTATGGTTTGGAAAAGCACACCGAAGCAAGTGACATAAATGACAAAGGGCAGGTTGTAGGTTGGTTAACTTTTGGGGAAAGTTATAGAGCGTTTTATTGGGATTCTGAGGTAGGATTGACTCGACTTGATCAGCTAATTGACCCTGAAGATCCGTTATGGGGGCTTGATTTATCTGATGCCTTTGCGATTAATGAAAAAGGTCAAATTCTTGCTAGTTCTGGAAGTGATTATTTTCTTCTAACACCAATTGTTGTTCCTCTTCCTGGTTCTTTGCTATTATTTTTTATGGGTTTGTTTTCCCTGCAGTGCATTAAGAAAAAATCAATGTGGTTGTGATATAGAAGTAAGTATAAAAATTTGTTTTAATAAATTCAGGGTTCAGTTACAAGCTATTGTTTAGGACAGTTAGATAGAAACTGAGGAATCTTTGAGATGTTTTTAAATATTAAGGAGCCTAAATGACCAATATTATTTGATTTCATTGCACGTAGATCTTCTCTACTTTTTTGTATAAGATTTTTCAAGCTTTTGTTACTTTCCCCTCCTACTCGCATTTTGATAAGAACCTCAGGTAAGTAATGTGTGGTTATTTGGTGTTTTCCTAAAAATCTTAATATTGAATCATAATCTGCAGCTATTTTGAAGCTGGTATCAAAAAGTCCATATTGTTCATAGATTTTTCGTCTGACAAAAAATGTAGGATGGGGTGGCATCCAACCCTGTTTAAGTTTTCGAGGATGGAATTGACCACTTTTCCAGTAACGGAATATTTTTAAAGTATCTTTTTCGCTTACATAAACGAGATCACCATAGACCGAATCAGCTCTGGATTTTTCAAATGCATACGCAACTTTTTCTATCACCTTATTATTTTTATACAAATCGTCAGAATGCAGAAAACCTATAACGTCACCTTTGGCAAGTGCTATTCCCTTGTTTAAGCCATCATAAATGCCTTGGTCCGGTTCAGAGACAATAATATCAATTTGGTTTTTGTAATGATTAATTATTTCTAAAGTGTTGTCGGATGATGCAGCATCAATGACAATATATTCAATGTCATTATAGGTTTGTGTTACAACAGATTTTATTGCTTCTTCAATTGTTTTTTCGCTATTGTAAGCAGATGTGATGATAGTGATTTTCAAAAAGGTTCCTCCAGAACAATGTCCAAATATTCACTCTATGATTCGATTTTTTTTGAAGGCTGCTGGATTACCTTGATAGATTCCATATGCTTCAAGATTTGTTGTTGCAACTGAGCCAGCACAAAGTATACTGTGCGTATAACAAGTTACATTAGGACAAACGATCGATTTTGCACCAATCCATACTCCATCTTCAATGGTTATTTCACCAACAAGGAGGTTAAAGGATTGTTTTTTAAAGTCATGATTTCCTGTTAGTAAATAGGCATCTTGGGAGATTGAAACATGATTGCCAATTTTTATTAGGGTTAAATTATCAATCCAAACGGCTTCGCCTATCCATACATAGTCTCCTAATTCCAGAAACCAAGGATACTTAATATTAACATTTGGTTTGATTACACAGTTTGTTCCAATAGACGCACCGAAGGATTTCAGGATTAAGGTTTTAAATGGAGAAGGGAAAGGAAGGGATGTTTTAAAAAAAATGATATTAATAAAATACCAGCTAATTCTTTTTAATGGGCCACCTGGTAGATACCAACTGTTATCATATTGACTCAAATTGACTTTCTGCATTTATTTCTACAATAGAAAATTTTGGTTTGTTCAGAATCAAACTCTGACTGTTATAAAAACCCTAAAGGTTGATAGGCATGACTTGGTATTATACTAGTTAAGTCAATTTGGTTTCCAAAATGATTTACAATAATTTCAGAAAAAATATCTCTGTAATCGATTGTATGTTTCAGGTAGCGCCCTAAGTATAAATCCTCTGTCCTTAATCCCGGCCATTCTCCATAAATACCACCATTTACGCTACCGCCAATAGCAAACCAGGATGATGCATTGCCATGATCAGTGCCGCTATTTGCATTTTCTTTTGCTGTTCGGCCAAATTCAGTCATGGTTAAAATTACAACATTTTCCATATGACTTCTACCAAGGTCAGTATATAAAGCAGTTATTCCATCGGAAAAGTCTTTTAGTTTATTTGCTTGTGTTCCTTCAACTCCGCCTTGGTTAACATGATGATCCCAGCCAGTATGGTTAATTGTACATATTTCAAGACCTAACCCAGATTTTATTAAATGTGCCGTTTGCCTTAATTGATTTCCAAATGAAGAAGTGGGGTAAGATACGCCGTTTGATGGTGAGTAATTTTCATAATTCGAATTGCTCAATAATTCTACTTCATCGAGCATGATTGATCCATGCTTGTTTAAAAGCTGAAGATAGGACGATCTGTCTGGATTGTTTTGACCAAAAACCGAATATAAAGACTGAATTATCTCCTCATTAAGATTAGATTGTAAATTGTCAAGGTCAGGCATAACCCCGACTGGAAATTTGCCTTGTAATGCGTGCGATAATTCACCAAAACTTGTAGCGGGTAGGGGAGAATTGGTATTTGTGTTTGTCAAATAACGGTTTAACCATCCATCTGATAATCTTTTGTGGGCTGAGCCACTTTCAATGAAATCTTGACTGCTAAAATGAGATCGATTTCCGTCAGGATAATGTACAGTTGGAAGAACTGCTAAATTCCCGTCTTGATAGATATTATGTAAGCTCGCTAATGATGGGTGAAAGCCAAAAAAACCATCCAGATCTAGTGCGGATTTGGAATTACTTCCAGGTGGATCAATAGATATTTTAGGTCTTAAGGAATAATAGCTGTCTTCACCATAAGGAATGACAGTGTTTAGTCCATCACAGCCTCCACGTTGGAAAATAACTACTAGTGTTTTTCCACTTGCGGCTAAAGTTTTGTTAGCAAATGATAACAAACTTACTCCACTAAAAATGTTAGAGCCAATAACGGGGGTAATTGCCAAATGTCGTAAAAATGATCTTCTTTTCATGATAATTCCTATATTATTGCAGTTGATATGTTGGCAAATTTAAGATAGAAGCAATTAAATTTCTTATACGCTCATTTGCATCATCAGCATCAATATCGAAAATGAGAGTATCATTTTCAGTCAAGATACCAATTGCTAAATTCCATTCCATTAATGAATAATCGTTTGAAAGGGCAAGATAAAAGAGATATCCAACGATGCCATTGGCTGTTTCATATCCTTGTTTTTTAAAGAATTCAGCGGGGTTTTCTAGGTAATTTTGGTTTTCTATGGTTTTATTAAAAGCAGTAGTAGAAATAAATTTAAGGTATTGTAAATATCGATTTGAATTTATCCAATCGTTTCCAGTTTCTGGGTATCCCGTTGGCATAGGATTTTGAAACAGATTCATTCCCATCGCTGCAAGAGAAATTACACTTTTATTTAATGATGTTTTGGTCTCCAGTTGGCGACTAAAGCCGGCAACCATTTCTAATGGTGTTTTAATTTTGTTATGGAAATTCACACTTGTTGAAAATTCTTCAGAATTAAAGATATTCATAAGAACCAATGCGATTTGATTATTTTGCTCGGTATTATTTAGAAAATCAGTTGAACAACTATCAATTGATGTTGTGGAAGGCCTGTCAGAAACGAATACTTTAAGAAGTTTTGTACAAATAAAACGTGCTGTTGAAGGGTGGGTTGATAAAATATCAAATAAATTATCTCCTTCTTCTTTTCCCACACCAGCAGGGAATAAATGGCCGAGAATGATTTTTTCGCTATAATCGTGTGCAGATGATTGGAAATAAAATTGGTCGTTAACTACACGCCATCCTGTTAAGACTTTTGCTACTTCTTGGATATCTTGGCGCGTGTAGCTGCCCACACCTAATGTATGTAATTCTAGCAACTCGCGGGCAAAATTTTCATTGGGATCATCTTTTTTGCTCAGTCTATTATCTAAATAAACCATCATAGCGGGACTGGTAGCAGAAACTTCCAACAAATCTCTAAAATTACCTAAAGCATGTTTGCGAAATTTTATATTTTGATTAAACTCGCGTTGGGTTCCAGTTTTTTTAATATTGGTACTAAAGTGATTTTCCCAAAACCAGGTCATAATTTCCTGTAGCTGTTTTTTACTATAGATAGCATGGGCTAACTGATAACTTTTAAGAGCAATTGCTGAATCAGGTTTTCCTAGAGTACTAATCATGTTTTCAAATTCAGAATTTTCGATTAATGACGGATTTAGCTGTTTTTGTAAAAAGGCCTTTGATCCTTCTGTTTTGATTTCTTCTAACAGTTCTGGTGTTGGTCCAAATGTAATGCGATTGAGTAATTGAACTGTTTTAAAAGCATTTGGAGTTACGTTTAAAGATAATTGTACGGTGTTCTGATTGTTGGCAAAATCTGTAGCAGTAAATAACACAGAGACTTCCCGTTCTCGACTTACTCGGTTGACTGAAAGAGCCCAGCGGCCATTTTTGGAGATTTCTAATGGTGTGTTGTTGATAATATGGCCTAGAATAGGATCCATGATTGTTGCTTTTAAATCTTTGAGCATAGTATTATCAGAGACTACACCAGAAAGCAGAAAACCATTTTCGGAAACTTGGTCCTGATTTTTATGAGAATGAACGAATAATTTAGGTTTTTCAGTATCTTTAATGACATGAAAATTTTGTGTGATTGTTCCTTCATTGAATGAATCATCATAAGCAGTAAGTGTTATTGATACTTCTTGTTGAGAAGTTAGCTGGTCAGCTGCAACCAAATAGGTCCATTGTCCTTTTGTTAATTCGGCATTTGCATTGAATTCTCCTTTTATTGGATCAATAACTTTGACAACTACTGAAGAAACCTTATTTTTTTCTTCAACATGTGCTTTTATCAAAAATCCTGCATCACTGACTAACGAATTTTTTGTCGGGGATAAAAATGTAATTACAGGAGGTTCAAGATCAGTTGAATTATTTTCGGAAGGTGAAACGGAAAAATTAACAATGCCACCTGAAGTGATTAGCTGTGAATAGAACGTTTTTTTGTTTCCAAACAAATTATGTGTGGTGGCAATATACACATTGCCTTGATTCATATCATCCGGATCAAAGTAAGCAGTTCCTTGTGAGGTTGTATTTCCAGATCTATGCCAATGTAGTTTGCCATCAGGTGCTTTTTTAAAAAAGGTGATTTTTTTGTTTGCAAATACTTGGTTGGTTAATGAATTAGTTAATTTTATTAAAACTTTACCGACTTGAAAGTTAAAGCTGCCGGGTTGAGTAATCACCTTGCTAAAAGCATAACCGGTTGTATAGGGTTTGGCTCTTAACTGGTAGTGAGTGCCTTCGCCTAATCCAGGCAGGTCCAGATCAGCGATACCGAGAAGATTAGTGGTATATTTTCTTAAAGGTTTCCATGACTGATCAGGTTGTTGTTGAAGTACCAGGATTTCGGAATTAGGAACGGGTTTGCCGCTAATGGCATTGGAGAGTGTAAGGTTGAGTAATTTATTGCCAACCGTAAAAATAGTTTTACCATTGGAGGTGATGGTATCACTGTACTTGTATTGACCATCGCCTGAGCTAACAGCAGAGAGCACGAATTTTTTGCCGGCAGTCATAGGTAAATCAAAACGAATAATGCCGTTAGATTCGGTCATACCGCTGGCGACCCATTTTTGGGTTCCATCAGCGAGGACTTCTCTGGCTGTGATTTTGTGGTTAGGGAATGGCTTACCTGTTTTTCCTTCAATGACCTGTACTTCAAGACGACCGACTTGAAAGTTAAAGCTGCCGGGTTGAGTAATCACCTTGCTAAAAGCATAACCGGTTGTATAGGGTTTGGCTCTTAACTGGTAGTGAGTGCCTTCGCCTAATCCAGGCAGGTCCAGATCAGCG
>JALXCS010000013.1:0-3970 GCA_026990815.1 Methylomonas sp.
CTTAATCATCGTCCACGAAAAACGCTGAATTTTAAAACCCCTCATGAAGTTTTTTTTGGAAATGCTCAGCGTAAGGTTGTATGAATACTAAAATTGCACTTCGGAGTTGAATTCGCGAATTATTAATATGGTATTCTTAGCGAGGAATTACCTTTTTTCACGGCCAAAGATCAACAATTACTATCAATATCACAATTTCTGAAGCTTATCCAAAAGCACCAATTACTATTCCCCTATCTTTTTTAATATCCTTTTTTAAAAACCATGGACATCATTCAAACGATTGCCGATAAACTAACGGTTGCAGCCCATCAAGTATCTTCCGCAGTTAAATTACTGGACGAAGGTGCAACCGTCCCGTTTATCGCCCGGTACCGGAAAGAAGTTACCGGGGGACTCGACGATACTCAACTTAGAACACTTGATGAGCGGCTTATTTATCTTCGGGAATTAAATGACCGACGAATAACCATTCTGGAAAGCATTAAATCCCAGGGCAAACTCACTAAAGAACTTGAGCAGGCAATCAACAATGCTGACACCAAAACCCTGCTGGAAGATTTATATCTACCCTACAAACCCAAACGCCGCACCAAGGCACAAATCGCCAGAGAAGCAGGACTTGAACCGTTAGCCAATCATATTCTGGAACACCGCGATTGCCTGCCAGAAGATATTGCCAAAAACTATATCAATGCGGATAAAGGCATTGAAGATATTGCCTCGGCGCTGGATGGCGCCCGGCAGATCATCATGGAACGCATTTCCGAAGATGCCTCGTTACTTGCTGAATTAAGGGAACGAATCTGGCAGAATGGCATCCTGCATGCCACTGTCGTTTCCGGAAAAGAACAGGAAGCCAGTAAATTCAAGGATTATTTTGATTATCAGGAAGCTATAAATAGAATCCCTTCGCACCGCGCTTTGGCATTATTCCGAGGCAGAAACGAAGGATTTTTGACGCTAAGTCTCAAACCCGGCCAGGATGAAACAGAACAGCATCAAATCTGTGAACAACTGGTCGCACGGCACATCGAGGTTGAAGATACTCGTAAATTAGCAGATGCCTGGCTGGCCGAAACGGCCCGATTTACCTGGAAAGTCAAATTATTTACCCGTATTGATCTGGATTTAAAACTCAGATTACGTGAAGCTGCCGAACAGGAAGCCATCAAGGTTTTTTCTAGTAATTTACGTGACTTGTTGCTTGCTGCCCCCGCAGGCCCAAAAGTAACCCTGGGACTTGATCCCGGTTTAAGAACAGGTGTTAAAGTCGCGGTTGTTGATGCCACTAGCAAATTATTGGAAACAGCAACCATTTACCCGCATGTTCCACAAAAGCAATGGGAGCAATCCATTGCCACACTTGCACAATTGATAAAAAAACATCAAGTTACATTGATCAGCATTGGTAACGGTACAGGTTCCAGGGAAACTGATCAACTGGTCGCTGATTTGATGAAACTACACCCTGACCTAAAAATCACCAAGATCATGGTTTCCGAAGCCGGCGCTTCTGTTTACTCTGCTTCCGAACTGGCTGCGAAAGAATTTCCCGATCTCGATGTTTCACTACGTGGCGCAGTATCCATCGCTCGTCGTCTACAAGATCCCTTAGCAGAACTGGTTAAAATCGAACCGAAATCAATTGGTGTCGGACAGTACCAGCATGATATTAACCAAACACAATTAGCCCGCGGACTAAACGCTGTTGTTGAAGATTGCGTCAATGCTGTCGGTGTTGATGTCAACACCGCCTCTGCACCTTTATTGACTCAAATTTCAGGTCTTTCGGCCAGTGTCAGCAAAAATATTGTGGATTTTCGCAATCAACATGGCGCATTTACCAACCGTAAACATTTAACCAAAGTACCTCGACTTGGCGACAAAGCATTTGAGCAGGCGGCAGGGTTTCTTCGCATCATGAACGGAGAAAATCCTTTGGATGCCTCCTCCGTTCACCCGGAAGCATATCCAGTAGTCGAAGCAATCCTTGAAAATACTGGAAAGTCTATTCGCGAACTAATTGGCCAAAGCAATGTTTTACGCAGTCTGGATGCAGCCAATTTCACTAATGACCAATTCGGTTTGCCGACAGTCCAGGATATTCTGCAAGAGCTGGAAAAACCTGGCCGAGATCCTCGCCCGGAATTTAAAAGTGCAACCTTTAAAGAAGACGTAGAAAAAATATCTGACCTGAAGCCAGGTATGTCTCTTGAAGGAATTGTCACCAATGTCGCAAATTTTGGTGCTTTTGTGGACATTGGAGTGCATCAGGATGGTCTGGTGCATATTTCCCATTTGGCGGACTCATTTGTCAAAGACCCTCGTGATATTGTCAAAACAGGACAACTTGTTAATGTTAAAGTGCTGGAGGTCGATTCTGAAAGAAAACGTATTTCCCTAAGTATGAAATCAACTTCTGATATTCCAGCAAAAAACAGCAATTCAGCCAAGAAAAACCCCAGACCCAAAGCCAAACAATCGCCAACACCACAAGGTACAATGGCCAATGCATTGGCAAAAGCATTCAATAAAAACTAACTTCGGGTACATTCACCATGATTGATTCCAAAGCGACACGAAGATTTCGACAAATCGGCACAATAACCATCATCGCTGTTTATATTTTGATTCTGATCGGCGGTATTGTCCGCGCATCTGGCGCAGGAATGGGTTGTCCCGACTGGCCCACCTGTTTTGGCCAACTCATCCCGCCCACCGATGAATCACAATTACCGGTAAATTATCATGAAATTTATGCTGAACTGGGATACGCCAATACTGATTTTAATCCGGTAAAAACCTGGACCGAATATCTTAACCGTCTATCTGGTGTCACTATCGGATTCTTGATAATGCTAACAGTCTGGTATTCAAGGGTGTATTTAAAAAATGACAAAACCGTATTTTATTTATCCCTGAGTGTATTTTTTCTGGTTAGTTTTCAAGGCTGGCTAGGATCAGTCGTTGTAGCCAGTAACCTGCACCCCTTTATGATCACCCTGCACATGATACTTGCCATGACAATTGTTGCCTTGCTTATTTATGTCATTGCCAGATCGCAGCACAATACTCTAGCATCAATGGATACAAGTAAATTACCGCAATCCGTCAAAACTGTCCTGATTATTGCAATGGCCATGACTTTAATACAAGTCATTATGGGGACACAGGTTCGTGAAGCAGTTGACCACATCGCACAAAACCATGCTTACATTGACCGACAATACTGGCACAATGATTTCCCGGTTATTTTCTATGTACATCGCACATTTTCAGCCTTTATCCTTTTCACCAATGCCTGGATTGTCTGGAAAATCATAAGCACTTTACCCAAAGATCTCATAATATTCCGTTTCTCAATTGGCCTTCTTGTCCTAATCGTTTCTGCCATTCTGGCAGGGATAACTTTGGATCGACTAGGCATGCCTCCTGTCGCCCAACCCATTCATTTATTAATTGCCAATCTGATTTTTGGCGTACAGTTCTTTATTTTTATTTGTCTGCGTTATTCAAAAAACCCGAATGCAAGCCAAAAAACTACTCTTGCCAACGCCCAATAGTACAGTATCCTCATTCATCATTAAGAATTTAAGCGCCACTGTACCGTTAAGCCTGTTAATGCTTTATTTTACAATGGCTCAGAACTGCCCATTTTTAGCTGTGGAAAAAACAAATCCAAACTTAGCCCTCTCTTAGTAAACTGTTCTGTGGTCTCGGCACCAATATTTTCAAGCAAATTTACGGCCGGAGTTATGTTTTTATTCCGGGAATTGTTAATACCAGATTTAGAATCATCACTTTCTTTATTAATAGGCGTAAATACTACAGCCGCAAATTCCACTTCTTTCAGCGCAGGTTCATTTGGAACAATAATTTTTGCCTCTTCTTTCGAAACATCCAATTTAGAAAATGAAGATATATTTGCTGTATCTCGAATTTTAAGACTCACTTCCCAACTTGCTTG
>JALXCS010000013.1:3980-9263 GCA_026990815.1 Methylomonas sp.
TTCAAATAATAATTCATTGATGGAAGCAGCTGTCACTGCAGACATTTCTAGAAAAAAAGCAAAACTAAGTAAAATTTTTGTTTGACTATTCATGTAGGGACAATTCAATTTCATTTTGACAGCCACTAAAGACTAACTTATAGCATAATTCAGCCCCAAAAAAAATACATTGCATAACATTTAATCAATTAAAATCAATAACATATATTCAATACAAACAAAAAACCCAACAACTACATATCATTATTAACTTACAATCCGTAAGTTAATTCGGAACCTATAGATGTTTTGTTTATTTTTTGTACTATTAACCAGCAACCGACACCCTATTCACTCTAATTTAATTTTTCCAAGCTTTTGAACACTCAGCGAATAGAAACTTTATGCAGTTTACTAGATTCATTTCTGCCTCATTACCCAGCAAAACATTGCTTTTCACTCTTTCTGCAAATCTATTCAATTTATAGAAAAAAGCAGTTTTATCGAAGAAATCAAAGGTGCGCGAAAAACAAGGTGTCGTTGAAAACTATAGGTCTTGTAGGAGAACTGTTATTTTTCTGAATGCTCTTAGAAATATAGTAACCTCAATTTATTCAGAGGCTGCTGCGACACAAAAATATGCCGAAAAATTGATGATATTAGGTCAGTTATTTTGTAAAAAAGGTGAAAATCACATTCTCATTTTTCATGCGTAGAAAATTCATGGCTAAATTATTCAAAGCTTACTCTACTTACATTTTCATAACCTATGTACAACTTTATAACAAATTCCGCCAAATCAGAATCACTGCTGAAAATCACGCCTTGATGATTCAGAAAAACTGAATCGCGTCGATTCAAATCCAAAGCAAAACCCTTTATATCTGTTACCGTGCCGCCCGCTTCCTTATACAAACAGGTTGATGCAGCATAATCCCATAGACAACCGCCACCTTCCCTGGCTTTTGGAAATTTAAAATAACAGGCCGGACTGTTCTCCAATACCCAACAAGCATTCATTACTGCGCCACCTTGAGTTCTGGTAATTACCCCACTACATCTTTTCTCCGAAGCAACCTGTCCCATTTGTTTTATAACATCCTTATAAAAATCTTGTTGGACAAAACTTCGATCTGAAATGACCATCAGTTTTTGTCCAATACACAGCGTATTCTTTTGTAACTGGAAAGGCATGCCATTTCGATAAGCGCCAACACTGTCAATTGCATGGTAAAGGGTGCACTCCCTTGGATCGAGAATAATTCCAATTACCGGTATTCCCTCTCTGGACACTAAGGCAATGGAAATTGCATAGCCTGGCTTTTGTTCAATAAAAGGCAATGTGCCATCCAAGGGGTCAATACACCAGAAATAATCTTTTTCAAAACGTTCGTAATTGTCTGGCAACTCTTCAGTTAATAAAGCTAAACCATACTTCTTGCAAGTTGGTTCCAAAATATCCAGGATAATTTTTTGACTCAAATAATCGACATCGGTAACTACCTGAGAAGCCAGATTTTCTCCAGCATTTTTACTTTTGATCGATAAACAAGATTTTGATTTCTCAATAACAACCTGTCCTGCCTGGTTTACAGCTGAAATTGCATATTGTGCCAGTTCCTTTAAATCTGAAGTTGATAACAACATAATCCAACTCTAATTTCTGTTTAGACCAGTAATGACTTGTTGCGCCAATTGTTCACTATAGTCATGAATTTTCCAGTGCCCAGGACTCCAGCCTTTAAGAAACCGGTGAAAATCTGTCCAGGCAACAGGATACAAAGCCCGCCAATCCTGTTCAAGCTGCTCTCCATTAACTGACTTTTGCCGTGATACGAGCGCCTCTCTTAACACACAAAAATAATGATCTAATAATTTCCGCTCCTTTACTTTACATTGCTCTTCATCCAGGCAACTTCCTATAAAATAAGCCACATCTTTCATGCCACAACCGCCGCCGACATATTGAAAATCCACAACAGCGACTTTTTTACCATCCTCAGAAAAACAAAAATTAGCGAGCTTTGCATCGCCATGTACAAAAGTCTGAAAACAAGTATTATTGAGTTTTTGATCAATAAGTGCAGCAGCCTTTTTCAAAGGCATATCCGTCAACTTTTCTAATTCATCAGGCCTGGTTTCTAAATGCCAATAAGTTCCTGTAGACCATAATTGTTCAGGTTTCTCCTCAATAAAAGTCGCATGAAAATTAGCCAGCCAGGCCAAGCAAATCAAGATTTCTTGATCTGTTACCGAAGACTTTCTTTCAGGAAAACCAGACGCATCCAGATCTTCAAGCGCCATAAAATAGTTATCTTGAAAAGAAGCCAGTGCTAAGCAGGAAGCAACCCGGCAAGTTTGGCCACAGCTCATACTCCAATAACGATACCAGGCCATTTCAACCTGATAGGAACGCAACTTACGTTGATGTGACAAATCAGTATCCCAACCCCTTGGGTGTTTTCTTTGCGTAGATAATTCGACTTGCTTGATAATGATGGTATCGGCGACAGAACTTCCGACTAAACCATATCGAATTATCTTTCCATAACCACTCCATAAAGATTGAATCACTTCAATTTCAACAAGTGATTCAGCGCCAGTTTTTTCAAGAATCATCGATTTAAATTGATTATTCATGGTCTTTGCACATAACAATAATTTTTATCAACACAACTAATGAGATAAGTTATTGGAATTACAATACCTTCTATCTCAGGGACGCGATAGAGAGCTTCATGGTTTTTTCCAGCCACGACATTCAACGCTAATCCTTTCCAAGGTATTCCCCAATTTCAACGCTGTCAATTGACCTCCCCATAAACAACCAGTATCTAGACAGATACAATTGTTTTTTTGATAAAAACCTAAGGTTGACCAATGACCAAAAATAATATTTAAATCAGTGCTCTTTCGGGCTGGCACATCGAACCAGGGCATCAGATTTTTTGGCTGACTGCCTAATGGTCCATTCTGGGTAAAATCAAGCCTACCATTTAGATCACAGTAACGCATTCGTGTAAAGCAATTGATAATAAAACGAATTTCATCCATTCCGGACAAATCATCTGACCAAAGATCAGGTTTATTCCCATACATACTTTTAAAAAAATTTATAAAATCACTACCCTGTATTTTTTGCTCCGCTTTTTTTGCCAGCTCTCTGACTTGTTTAAACTCCCATTGAGGAGCCAAACCTGCATGTAGCAAACAATAATCTTTGTTGTAGTGAAACAAAGGCTGATGCCTTAGCCAATAAAGTAATTCATCCCGATCAGGTGCAAGCAGAATTGGATTTAGAGAATCTTTCGGTTTAATTGTTTTGTTTAAATAAGCTACTGCCATTAAATGCAGATCATGATTACCTAAAACAGTAATTGCTTTATCGCCCAAATTCTTGATGAAACGTAATGTTTCCAGTGATTTTGGTCCGCGATTGACGAGATCGCCACAAAACCAGAGTTGATCTTTTTGACCATCAAATTTCATCGCATCCAACAATCTTCGTAATTCGTCATAACATCCCTGTATATCACCAATAGCAAAAATACTCATCGAAATTCAGTATTGCATTTCATTAATGGGCTACAAAAAATGCAATTTTTCTAATACCAGCCATCGTTGACAGCATTATTAATGTATAACTCGGGGAATTGATAATGTAAAAGCCGGTATTGATGCATAAAATTCATCGCCATTTTCTGATCGCATGGTATATTTTCCTTCCATCACCGCGACTGGAGTTTCCACCATTGCCCCGCTGGTATACCGATAAACCTCCCCAGGCTTTAAAAAAGGCTGCTCACCGACCACTCCTTCGCCTTCCACCTGTTGAACCTTCCCATTTGCATCAGTTATCAGCCAATGACGGCTAACTAATTTGGCGGTACTATCGCCAGAATTGGTAATGGTAATCGTATAGGCAAAAACGTAGCGATTTTCTTTTTCTGAAGATTGGGCCTCAATGAAATGAGGTTCAGCTTCAACGATAATTTTATTTTTTTCTGTCATTCGTTGATGTTGTATATTATGTAATTAAATTTCAGTCATTATTAATTTAGCATTTTGCGGACCTTTTTTCTTGGCTTCTTTTAGACAGAATTTTATGAAAAAGAGGTCAGCCTCAATTCTACCCCTTCAGCAACCACAATTTGTTCCACAGCATCTATACTTTGAGATTGAAGACAACCTTATTTGCAAAATCATGTTAAAACTTTTATCTACTTTTCTTCTGATTTTTGTTACTTTTCCAAATTTGTTTGCTGAAGGCAATGCAACTAAATTATTCGCTGCTGCAACAACCGGTAAACTCAACAGAATGCAAAATCTGCTCGATAAAGGAATGGACCCAAATAGCAAAACTTCAAATGGTAAAACACCATTGATGGGCGCAGCATTTAATGGTAATTTTCGCATGGTAAAAAAACTGCTCGCATATGGTGCAGATGTTAATGTTACCGATAATCAAGGCTCCACGGCTTTAATGGATGCTTTAATATTTGGCGATAAAAAAATCATTAATTTACTAATTTCTGCAGGAGCAGATGTTAATGCAACCGATAACAGCAATCTTAAAGTGCTAGACAAAGCAAAAAAAATCGGATTTAAAAATATCATTACAATTTTGGAAGAAGCCGGCGCTACTGACTCAGAGGCTGGTACCAATGCAACAGAAACCCCTGAAGATGGAACTGAAGGCGCTGCTGATAACACTGAAGATAATCAACAAAAATAACCACACAGGATAATACATTGCATATTCATATTTTAGGTATTTGCGGGACATTTATGGGCGGTCTCGCCCTGATAGCAAGGCAACTGGGTTATCAAGTTAGCGGCTCAGATCAAAATGTTTATCCTCCGATGAGCACCCAACTTGAAGAACAAGGCATTCAGTTGATACAAGGCTATCAAAAAGAAAACCTGAATCCAAAACCCGATTTAGTCGTCATTGGCAATGCCATGTCACGGGGCAATCCTGAAGTGGAAGCAGTATTAAATCAAAACCTTAAATATATTTCCGGACCACAATGGTTATCGGAGCATGTTTTGCAAGATAAATGGGTACTTGGAGTTGCAGGCACACATGGCAAAACTTCAACCACCAGCATGCTGACCTGGATTCTTGAGCATCAAGGTCTTAATCCCGGTTTTTTAATTGGCGGTATTCCGTTAAATTTTGGCATTTCTGCCCGCCTGGGCGATTCAGATTTTTTTGTCATTGAAGCTGACGAATACGATACGGCTTTTTTTGATAAACGCTCCAAATTTGTCCATTACAGACCTAGAACAGCTGTATTCAAT
>JALXCS010000014.1 GCA_026990815.1 Methylomonas sp.
ATGAAAGTAATTGCCTACGTTTTTATCGGCAAATATTATTCTTCCAAATCACTACGCAGAAAAAACTATGGATTAAAAAACAGGGTTATTGAATTTAGCTAGACAAAAAATAGCAGTGTGTAAATTAAGAATCACAAGAAAGCTATATATGAGAATTATATGTGGGAGTGGCTTCAGCCACGATTTGTACTTTGTGAAGTTGCTCACATGAAAAGCAACAATATTTATAACCATTGTTGATTCGGTTTCGTAGAGTATTTGCGGCTTCAATGAATTGGAGCAAGCTTGTTGGTAACCAGTTAATTTTTTTCCGTTAATAGCAAGGCCGTTATTAAATCAGCTAATTGTTTCTGTTGCCTATCTACCTTTAGACGCTGGACAATTACAATACTTTTCAAATCCGACAATGCCTGTTCAAAAATATCATTGATGACCAAATAATCATATTCGGCAAAATGCTGCATTTCTGCAACCGCAGCCTTCATTCTTTTTTCAATAATTTCTTCGCTATCCTGGCCGCGGTTTCTCAGCCGTTGCTCAAGAACTGAAATGGAAGGGGGTAAAATAAAAATGGATTCACTTTTAGGAAAAATTGACCGCACCTGTTGTGCCCCTTGCCAGTCAATTTCAAGAATGACATCTTTACCATCATTCAGATTTGCTGCTACTGTTTGCCTGGCTGTGCCATAGTAATTACCAAAAACCTGAGCGTGTTCAAGAAAAGCCTGATCTAAAATCATGTTCTCAAACTTTTGTTTGGAAATAAAAAAATAATCCTGCCCATCTTTTTCACCAGGCCGTTGCTGTCTGGTAGTATGCGAAACAGATATTTGAATATTATCCAGTTCCTTCACTAATTGTTTCACCAGGCTGGTTTTTCCTGCCCCTGATGGTGCTGAGATAATAAAAAGTGTACCGGTAACCATTTTGTATTCAGTTGTCTCCAATAAAATCAGGTTATATGTTGTTTTTGTCTCTTGCGTACCCATAATCCGAACATCATCATGGCCCAGCCCCGAAATGCAATTTCCACGGTCAAGCAAAGTGATAAAAACCAGCCTTGATCGGTTGGCCATTCAAAGCTAATTAAAAAACCAAAGGCTATTGCAGCGATTCCAAAGAATGATGTTAATACCGCGTTGGGTAAATTAAGCACCTGAGCCAGTACTATGCGGACAGCGCCACGCACAATCAAAAATGCAGCAATCATCAAACTTAATCTTTGCGGTGTATCAGAGACACTGAAGACAATCAATCCCCCGACAGCTGCATCCAAAATGCCCACTTGCAGATTTTGAAGAAATTCGCGAGGTATTTTGGTAATAAAGGCATCTACAATTTCTTGCAACCCTAAAATAAAAATAATAAATCCTGCTGCGGGCAGCCAGGAAAACCCCCGTGCAGACATGATGATGGCTTCGGTATCCATTACACTTGAAATGGCAAGTGTTACACCCAGGCCTAAAAGGATCAATCCCTGAATGAATAATCGTATCCAGCTGATTGAATAATTTTCATCATCAAATGATTTATTGGTATTGTCCATCCTGTTTATGCCGGTGCTGCGAAAATACTTCTGCTATAGTACCGCGTTTTTCCATTAACTAAGTAATGAAAAATGAGTGTTTTGCAAGAAACCGATGAGGCCTGGATGCGCCATGCGATCCGATTAGCACAATTTGCCGAACAACAGGGCGAGGTTCCCGTTGGGGCGGTGTTAATTAAAGACGAACAATGCCTTGCAGAAGGTTGGAATGGCCCCATTTATCATAATGACCCAACTGCCCATGCTGAAATTATGGCTATTCGTGCAGCCGGTAAACAATTGAATAACTACCGCTTAATTGATACAACGCTGTATGTTACTCTGGAACCTTGCGTTATGTGTATGGGTGCGATTGTTCATGCTCGAATTTCGCGCCTGGTTTTTGGTGCGAATGACCCGAAGCGGGGCGCAGTATGTCATGCGTTAGAGCTTACTGATGCAGACTTTTTAACTCATAAGGTCAGCTGGACTGGAAGCATTTTGGCAACAGAATGTAGCAATCTGCTAAAGGAATTTTTTCATTCCAGACGGTAAAATCATTCCTAAATAGGTTCCTAAAAACCTTCACCTAATGGAGAAGGCCTTGATGATAAAGGTATTTGATTACATTTAAGCTTCAGTTACTTTGCAAAAATGAAATTGGATGAATTTATCGATCTGGGAAGCAACGTGTCTGGCGAACTACAGAAAGGGATGTGTGAAAATTAGATGTGGGAGTGGCTTCAACTATGATTTGTATACCTTTCGCGGCTAAAGCCGCTCCCACATAAAAAGCAACACTATTTATAACTATTGTTGATTCGGATATATATAGTATTTGCTGCTTCAATGAATTGGAGCAAGCGTATGGGTATTTTTGAACGTGAAAGGTAAACATTAAGCCCTTCGCCACAATCAAACTATCCACAATTCTTGCTCAGGAAACTATCGAGTTGATGAATAGAGAATTGAATGAATTTTTTGCTCGAAACATTTAAAGTTTTTTATGATGCCACAATGAAAAGCCAGATCAATCTCCCGGAGGTCGAAGCCGAATTATTTTCAGTAATAAGGAGCAAAAAAGAATATGCAATTGAATTCCGTATAGTAGCTATATATTCAATATATGCCTACTATGCGGAAAATAATTCCATATATAGTAACTTACTCTTGATTACGCCTTTAGCTCCCGTAAAGTAACGGGGTCTGCATGAATACACGCGTATAGCAATCTATCAAAAATT
>JALXCS010000015.1 GCA_026990815.1 Methylomonas sp.
TCCATTAAAATAAATTGCACTTATAAGTTGAATCTAGGTATCATTAAATCAAATAATTAAAATATAAAGGTTAAGTTCCATGGCAGACAAAACAACTAGCAATTATTTAACCAATCTGGAGAATTTTCTTTCAGGCCAAAACCCGGCTTTAATTGAGGCCGTCAAGATTTTTAAAGAGCTGGATCAAATAGAATTTGAACTGGGTTTGCTCGATCAAGAAGATACGACTGCCAGTAAAGTTTCCTGGTGGCCGGTAATTACAGTCATGGGCACTGATGGCTTGGGAAAAGCGATGTTCGTCAATCGTTACCTCAAAACCAATCTCATTCAACCGGCATCGCATTCTTTGTCAGATAAAATTACTGTCTATCAATATAGTGCCACCCAGGATAAAGTCACTTTACCGGGTACTGCATTGGATGGCGATCCTCGTTTCCCTTTTCATCAAATTAGCAAGCAAATGGAAAAGCTGGCCAAAGAAGGACATCGAGTCAATACATATCTGGAATTAACTACTTGTACCAGTGAACGATTAAAGGGGAAAATATTAATTGATATGCCGGGTCTGTTTGAGTCGCATAACAAGGTTACGCAATTTTTATACAGCCATGTCATGGATGTTTCTGATTTGGTTTTGGTTTTTTTGGATGTCAATGACACTGATCAGAAGAAGTTGGATTTTGTGCTGCATGAAATGCAGCAACAGAAAGACCCCGAAAAAATAATTTTCATTGTTTATCAGAAAAACGATCCTGATTCATTATCTTTTGTTCAACACAATACTGAACAATTAAAAAATCAACTAATTGAGAAAGGTGTGAAGCTAACTCAGTTTAAGGTGCTTGATGAGTCAAAGGCTAAAGCTTCAACTCCATCGGGGGGAAATGTTCTGAGCCAGATTGCAGGACATAAAGTCACTGCTTCAGGCAACGAAAGCTATCCTGAGCTTGATGAAATTGAAACACGCATGGAAAATGTAGGTATTCATCGTGCCTATCAGATCATTGATTGCCTTGGAAAAAGCATTCGTGCTAATGAAGATGAAATAGTTCCTGAAGTTAAGGAGGCAATTAGTTTATGGAAAGAACGTTCCCATTTTACTTTAGCGTTGATTGGTGGCTTGGTTGCCTCAATCTTAGTGCTTTTAGAGGTCGAGATGGGTTTGCTGGAACTTCTTTTGGATCCCATTATTGGCCCTGCTTCCATAATAATTATAATTGTAGTGCTTATTCCTATTTATTTATGGATTAGTAAGACCCACGCAAAAAATATTCAGGCCTCATTACAGGAGCGTAGAAAAATTCAAGGGCGTTTAGAAAATTCAGCTGGCTTGTTTGAAAAAAGCTTAACCAAGGCCAGAATGTATTTGCCAATAAAAACTCCGTTGGGCTGGAATAAAGAAATTCGGTCTCGTCTCCAGTCATTACTGGAAAGAACCAAGAGTCTTTTTCAATATTTGAATGACGGATTTAGCCGGTAATTTCTAAAAAATATTTTTTGGATTGCCCGTGACTAAAAATATAGTTATTTTTGGAGAGGTTCTTTTTGACCATTTTCCAGATGGCCAAAAAATATTGGGAGGAGCGCCATTTAATGTAGCCTGGCATTTACAAGCTTTCAAAGCGCACCCACTGCTTATTTCTAGGGTTGGCAATGATGCAGAAGGCGGCCAGATTATGCTTTCAATGGCTGAATGGGGCATGAAGACTACCGGTATACAAAGAGATCAGCTTCATCCCACGGGGCGCGTTGTTGTCAACTTCAATCAAGGCGAGCCGTCATACGATATTGTTGCGGACAGCGCTTGGGATTTTATCGATGCTGATTTGCTTCCCGAAATTCCAGGAAATTATCTTCTTTATCATGGCAGTTTGGCACTGCGTAGCGAACAATCCAAAGCTACTTTAGTAAAATTAACGGAACAAAAATCAGCAGAATGTTTTGTTGATGTTAATTTTCGACCACCTTGGGTAAAATCGAAATTAGTTTCCGATTTAAAAAAAGGCGCTAAATGGATAAAAGTTAATGAACAGGAGTTAACTGGATTTTTAAATACTAATATCGATAGGGTCGAAACTGGTTTTTTTGAAAATACTCTCCTTGAATCGATTTTAATAACATATGGATGTAATGGAGCGCAAATAATAACTAGAGATGGTTTTCAGTTTCAGGTCTGTCCAGAGCCGGATATAAATGTTATGGATACGGTGGGTGCTGGTGATGCATTTAGTAGTGTTTTTTTGCTGGGCCTATTAAATCAATGGCCAATCGAAAAAATTATGCAACGCGCTTCCGAATTTGCCAATGCTATCGTTGGAATACGTGGCGCTGTCAGCACGAATAAGAATTTCTATCAAAAGTTTATTAATTCTTGGGGCTTAGCTGCCTGAGTTAATTAGTAGCTGGTTTGTTTATTAAACGAATTTTTTCGTGATGATTCGGATCATGTCTATTTTGCCCGGTCGTATTTTCTCCGCAACAAATGATAAAAAAACTGATTATTGCCGATAAAACGAACTTTTTCATTGGTTTCTCCTCTTTTTTTATTATTTTGATCACTTGCCTCTTTATTGATTTTGGTGACATTTGTCACGCACAAAGTATCCTTTTATATGATTTTTTGTTGAAATGCCAGAAATAGACGATGAGTTTGATGCGGAAGAAAGTTTTGGCTCAATTGAAGCAGTTAAAGCTGTTTCAGATTTATTAATGCCAATTGCTGGAACTGTAACAGAGATTAATGAAGACCTCGAAGATAGTCCTGAAT
>JALXCS010000016.1 GCA_026990815.1 Methylomonas sp.
TAATTAAAAAACAGCAAGGGGAAAAAAATCAATTGTTAGTGTTAAGATCCACTGTTCCAGTAAAAATTTTCTCACGGGAAGGCAAACACACTCCAATTTTAAAAATTATTTTTAATGATAATACCATGCCAATAGCGCTTAAACCTTCTTTGAATTGGACTACTGCTAAATCTACAGTAAAAAATATAAATTCGGATATATTAGGAACTGATGGTAATTCAAGTGTTAGCTTTATACAGTTTAAGTTACCCAACCAAAAAATCAAGACGGCGACTTTAGTTCTTTGGCCCAAAAAAATCTTTGGAAATGGGAAAATTCAAGTCTTTGATTTGGATTTTAATGACAGTTCATCACAAATGATTCCCGGAATAGCAAACACTAAAACTTCCTTTTCTGAACTTAGAACCCATCCAGATGTTATCTTTGTTGATACTTTTGATGATAATAAATTAAAGCCTGAATGGTTTCAGCAGGTTAAACTAGACCGAAGTCACAGTCAAATTGAAAATGGTTATTTATCCGGGGGAAGCTATCCTGAAGACAACCACTCATTATTTAACATAAGATATTTTTTTAAAAAAAACTGGGGATTTGAACCTACCGAAATGTATCTTAGATACTCAATAAGGTTTCATGATGATTTCATTTATGCGACTCAAGGAGGAAAGGCTCCTGGTTTATCTGGAACTTACAATACATGCGGTTGGGGCGGTAGAAAGCCAAGTAAAACGTGCAATGGGTGGTCTGCCAGAATGAGCTTTGGTCTTCCAATTAAAACTGGTTTATACAAAGACATGATTCCTATAGGCACATATCTATATCATATTGATCAGCAAGGATACTACGGAGATGGTGAAAAATGGCAAGCTTTTTGTTCTTTTGGAAAATGGTGCGAGCTAGAACAATATGTAAAATTAAATACACCTGGAAAAAATGATGGGATTCTACGAGGCTTTCATAACGGGAAACTTGTGTATGAACGAAAAGATATACGTTTCCGTTTGCTTGAAAATATAAAAATAGAAGATGCATGGATATTACTCTATCATGGGGGCATGGGATTTCCAACAAAACCTATTCACGCTGATATTGATAACATCGTGATTTCTAAGTCTTATGTTGGAATGTTAAAAAATCAAGATTCTCCCCACCATTCTGATAACACAAATTCAAGGGTTCATGCCCCTATAAATTCAGCAGCCTCAAATATTCCATTAAAAACTGGCTATTTAACTAGAAATACTAAACACTCTATTCCTGTTAAGGATACATTAAAAAAATTTAAAAAAAATCTTCAATTGTTGAGTATTCCAAAAAATACAATAATTGATTTAGGTAGCTTTTCCTGCACTAATCCTGAAGGAGATGGCCAAAGTTGCAAGAAGGTAACTGACTATAGCGGCATGGTTTATGACCAAAACCATCATCAAATTTTAATGTTTGGCGGGGGGCATTCAACAACTTTTACTGATTCAGTATTTATTTTTAATTTTAACTCCCTTACTTGGAAAGAAGATTACCCTCCAACTCCTTGTACTTTGGAATATATGAATAAAGATAATTATCATATCAATACTGCTTGGAAAACTGGCCCACAGGGACCATATCCAAGACCAATTTCAAGACACACTTATGACCTTCTTGCAGTAGCAACTGGTCTCCCTGATCTCATAATGATGATGTGGCCAAATGGTCATTCACATTCTTGTCCTCCCAATGCTAAGTGGACGTCAACATTTAAAGCCAAACCAATGGTGGCACATTACAATCTAAAAAATAAGAAGTGGTTATTTAGCAAAACAGCCGAACCTGATGGCAGGCCATACAAACCACATGAATATACTGCTGCTGAATACGACCCTGTTTCTGGTATGATTATTCTTCTTGGCCGATACGGTTTATATTTGTATAACCCAATTGATCGAACGAAAACAAGGTTAATTGATTACCGCTCTTATGATGGTAACTATGAAAAAATGGGTATTGCAAATGAACTTGTATATTATCCTCCGAATGACAAAATGTATTACTTTAGTCGAAAATCAAAAAGCGTCTGGGAAATAAATCTAAATAGGGAAAATTTAGCCCTATCGACTGTAAAAGAATTAATGACTAAAGGGGACTATCCTGAACACGCTGAACCCGGCTATGCTTATGATAGTATCAATGAAGTA
The DNA here is from genome assembly GCA_026990815.1 of Methylomonas sp. Taxonomy (GTDB): domain Bacteria; phylum Pseudomonadota; class Gammaproteobacteria; order Methylococcales; family Methylomonadaceae; genus JALSJK01. Next base: position 2,175 of record JALXCS010000016.1, read on the forward strand.
ATAGCGGGAGCGGTTTTTAATAACAAGTTTTATATTTTTGATCCAAAAACGAAAACCTGGTCACATCAAATAGTTTCTGGAGGAAAACCAGGTACGATGGAATTTCATTGTATTGCTTTTGACCCCGTTGATAATGTTTTTATATTCCTTACCAAAGGTTTCAGAACATGGGCCTACCGATATAAATAATCCACCCAAATTCAGTACTTGTTATAAATCACAAAACTGGTGAAAAATATTTTGATATCCATTAATACTTTTTTTCCAGTTCCGTTTTTCTTCTACATATTTTCTGGCGTTTACTTTAAATTTTTGCCAATCATTTTTATGGGTAAGCATTTGATTAACTTTTCGGACTAAATCATCCTTGCTGTTTGCTTTAAACAATAAACCATTCTCTCCATTTTCGATCATTTCTTTATGCCCACCAACATCCGAAGCAATAACTAACCGACCTTGAGCCATTGCTTCCAATGGTTTTAAAGGGGTAACTATTTCAGTCAATCGCATGGATAATCTAGGATACACAAAGATATCAACAAGATTATAATATTTACTAATTTCTGCATGGGAAACGCGTCCCGTAAAAATTACAGAATCCGTTAATTTCAATTTTCGTACTTTTTGTTTCAAAATATCTTCTTGAACGCCACCGCCAACAAGCAGCAATTTTAATCCAGGAGATGACTTTATAATTTCTGGTAATGCTTCAATAAGCAAAGCCAATCCTTCATATTCATAAAAGGAGCCTATAAATCCGAGAACTATTTGATCTGATAAACCAAGTTTTTTCTGAAGTGACTCTTCTGGAATTCCATTATAAGAAAAACTATCAATATCTACGGCATTCGGAATAACTGTAATTTTGTCTTCTGCTATTCCTCTGGCTTTTATATCATCTTTCAAGCCTTGGCAAATAGTGGTTATGAAATTTGCACGTTTAAGAACATAAGTTTCCAAAGCTCTACTGATACGATAACGCAAGTCGCCTTCTTTACAAGTACCATGATTAACAGCTGCATCTTCCCAGGATGCGCGCATTTCATATACAACAGGAATATTGTGTTTTTTTGCTACAAGTAAAGCAGCAAGTCCATTTAGGCAGGGAGAGTGAGCTTGAATAATATCAATCTTTTCAAATGATAAAATTTGCTCAATTCTTTTTCTTGTTGCGTTAATTACAGCCCATTGATTAAGAACTGGTAATTTATCAAGTAATTCATTATTTACCCTGCTTCGATAGAAATGGAATCCATCAATTTCTTCTTCAAGCTCATTGCCTTGGTAAGCAAAATGTTTGGGTGACGTTAAATGTATTGTTTCATACCCAAGGTCTCGTTGCCCACGTAATATGGCTAGACTTCTAAAGGTGTAACCACTGTGTAATGGAATTGAATGATCAAAAATATGCAAGATACGCATATTATGCTGCTTTATGTTTTTGGAAATACTGCCAGGTATTCCAAATTTGAAAAACTAGTAATATCCCTAAAAGACAACCTGCAAACGCAATGGTTATTAATTCGACTTTAAGACTTAACAGATCTTCAATCATTTTTTCATTTTTTTTTGTTTTAATTATCTTTATCCTTGGATGGATACCAATAGCAATAGCAGTTAACTGTTCTAAAGATCGCGAAATTTTACCCGTCAATTTAACAATTGGATTATGCTCATACGAAAATATATTGTTACCCCACCAAAGGTAAAACTGGTTTTTTCCTCTATCAAAATATTCTAATAAATGATCCCTGTCTTTAAATCCAAACCGACTTTTAACGATAGGAATGATCTTAATGTCTTCCGGGTCGCGTAACAAGCGTTCACGAAACTCCAAAACCGACAATAACTCTCCACTACTCTTGCTGCGCACATAAAAGCTATTGAACACATCAAGAAAAATCCATTTTTTTAGCTGCGAGTCATAAATCTCATTGAATGCATGACCCCAGCCACCAAAACCATCAAAAGCCATGCCCCATTCACGCACTGGTATGTTTTCCGTTTTAGCCATTGCATTGATAACCTGAGTAAAATCCGCGCAGTATCCTGTCCCTTGTTGTGTTATTCCTTCGTAAGCAGTAACTGTATCTGATAAAATTCCGCCGCCCTTAGCTTTCTTAACTTGAAGTAAATGTTCCGCAATCCTGATGATTTTGTTGTATTCGCTCAAATTTTTTATACCTTCCTTAAAAATTTGTTGATGAACATTTTTAAAATAATTTGTCGGTTCTAAGGTTTCTTGCTTATAAGAATCGGGTGCATGGCCAGGTAACCAATCAAAATCTGATTTTACCCCTACTTCTGCAATCAACGCATTTCTTAATCTCGCTGCTTCTGTCGAAGGCGTTGCAAGTGTTACCAGCCAAAATGCTAAACTAACAAGAAGTAAAGCATTGACAGCAATCCCTAAAAGCCTGATTTTCACCAGCAAATCCCTCGATAATCACAGTTGAGCTTATCACTATCTGGTATGTTAACTAGGTCAAATACAATTTGCGCGGAGCGAATATTCTTATGAATCAGATCAATTAATTCCTTATCATTAAGGCCAACAATGACAACCTCACTATTTTTTATCATTTCCTCACAGTCATCGACCATTAATTCGCCAATATGAGGGATGCTTTCATTAATATATTTTTTATTTGCACCCAATAATCGAGATAAATTAACTTCAGGATCATAAATTGATAAATCCAGCCCTTTGCCAATAAACTGCTCAGTAATGGTTACCATGGGACTTTCTCTTAAATCATCGGTACCGCTCTTAAAGCTAAGCCCTATCATGCCAATCTTACGTTTCCCGGTTGACAACACTTCGTTAATCGCATGATCCGTATGTATTTTATTGGATTGCAATACTCCTGCTAACATGGGTATTTCAACATCTCTCATCTTGGCCATATGAACTGTAGCACGAAGATCTTTCGGTAAACACGAGCCACCAAAAGCAAAACCTGGTTTTAAATATGCCGGCGAGATATTTAAATGAGTATCTTTACAAATTAATCCCATCACTTCATGAGGGTCAACGCCTAATGATTGTGATAATCTAGCAACTTCGTTAGCAAATGTAATTTTCAATGCATGAAAGTCATTACAGCAAAATTTCAACATTTCAGCTGTTTTGATGCTGCAAACATGAAAATCACAAGGTAAATGACCAAACAAAGATTTTAATTTCTCTTCCGCTTTTTCCGAATGTGTCCCAATAACAGTAAATGGAGGGTTATCGTAATCTTTTATTGAAGTGCCTTCACGCAAAAATTCTGGTTGGAAGCATAAATCAAAATCAACACCGTCTTTTTTTCCTGAAGTTTTTTCAATAATGGGTCGCATCACATCTTCCAATGTGCCCGGGGTTACTGTGGAGCGCAAAACAAAGACATGATGTTCGTTTTTATTGGCAATAGCCTCTCCAAGTTGTTCTGAAAGGCGCAATAAAGCAGATTGATCCTGACTGCCATTTGACGCAGAAGGTGTGCCGACACAAATAAATGACACTTCAGTATTCTGAATGGCTTCATCAACATCCTGAGTCACTTTTACCAAACCTGAGTCAGCAACATTTGCCATTAACTCAGCCATTCCCTCTTCAATAATGGGGGTCTGGCCACTGGCAATCAAATCGAGCTTAACTTGGTCAATATCAACACCATAAACTTCATGACCATCACGCGCTAAACATCCGAGCGATACGGCTCCCACATACCCTAAGCCAAAAATACTATTTTTCACCTGCTTTACCCTCTGTAAATCACTTCTTAAAATTGTTGATGCATCGTTCGACAATTTGGTCCAAACGCTTCATTGAATTTGGCCAATAATGATTATCTAACATTCGTTGCCGACCGGCTTGTGAGTATTTCTCTCTTAGTTCTGGATTTTCCAGGATAGAGAAAATAGCGTCCACATAGTCATTTGTATGTTCCGCTTCAAGAAAATGTTCACCTGCAATTGCATCAATTCCACCCGCCGCCTGTTTACTGCATACGACTGGCACACCCATTGCCATTGCCTCAAGAATTTTGTTTTGAGTGCCTCGTGCAATATTCAGTGGCGCTACCATCAGTACAGATCCCCTGACATATGGGCGTACATCATCAACCGTTCCCGTTACCGTAACTCCGGGTAAATCAGCCAGCTTCAAGATTTCTTTGGATGGATTCGCGCCAATAATGATAAGTTTAGTCGATGGTTTTTTATTTTGTAGTCGTGGCAAGATATCCTGGCAAAATCGAATCATGCATTCCTGATTAGGATAATAATCCATTCGACCAATAAAACTAATGGTATCAGGATCAAATCCCGGCTCATCGGGGTCTGGTGCGAAAAATTCATGATCCACGCCATTTGGAAACCAGTCTGTATCAACACCGGTTTGATAACTATTCAAAGTTTCCAGTTCTGCTTTGGTTGTACAAGTACATAGATCAAACTGCTTAGCAAGCCGTTTCTCTTCTCTCAACAATTTGCTTCCTTCAAGCCAGTATCCAATATTCAGTGGAAATGATCGCATTTTTGAGTAAATCAGCCATTTTTGCGAATCCATATCGCCAAAATCCAGAATTTTAGGTATTCCTTTGACATGAGAGACATATTGCGCCACTGAAGAGCAATGCACAAAAATCAAATCAAATTTTTCATTTTCAAGCAGAGCATCAATCTCCTTTTTTAAATCAGGTGAATAGAAATAGCCCATCGACGAAGGAACTGTCGTAGGCAATCGTAAAATCATACGGAGTGTTTGCCACGGCTCTCTCACCTGTCCCATAATGAATCGTTTACAATGACCAGCCAAGCCTTCACCCTCCTTGCCTTCTTCATCAGAACGGGATAATGATGCAACTGTCACTTCATGTTGCTCATTAAAATGATTAATCATGTTAAACGGCCTGATTTTCCCCCCTCTTTTGGGCGGAAAGGGGAAGCGATGACAAACGTATAAAACTTTCACTGGGCTAATTCACCTAATTCTTCTGTTAGATCTTCTGGTGAAACATCGTCCAAATATAAACGACACCAAATCTCAAGATTCATGAGTGCTTGCAAATGGTCGGTATGATCCTCTTTATTCGATTCATGCAGGGCAATGGTTTTTTGTACCACATCCCAATTAAACAAACCACGTGATTCAATGGTTTTTTGGGATAAAACCTGCTTCAGCAAAGGAGCAAGTTCATTTTTTAACCATGATCCCATTGGAGCGCCAAAGCCCCGCTTTTTTCGATAAAGAATTTCTTTGGGGAGTACATCATGCAGGCATTCCTTAAGAATATATTTTAGCTCTCGCCCTTTTATTTTCATGCTCCCTGTCATTCTCGCTGCCAATTCAACCATATCTTGATCTAACAAAGGAACACGACACTCCAGCGATGTTGCCATAGTCATTTTGTCAGTCAACATTAACAAATCATCAGGCAGTTGCGTTAAGCTATCCACCTGAAACAGTCGGTTGATTGGGTCTTCAGAGTTTGTATTCGCAAAAGCTTCAGCCAAAGCATCGTATGTTTCATGGGAATGCGATTTCCTTAACAATTCAATTTGTTCAATTTGTTCCGGACTAAAAACCTCTACATAGCTTTTGTAACGTTCTGCAAAAGGCTTTTCTGCAGATAAAATAAAGCCTTTAGCCAATCGGGATAAATTAAGTAACGGCGAGTGCCGATCGCTCGGTAAATATCGGGCAATAGGCGCCAGTAAATTTTTTCTGATTATCGAAGGAATTTTCTGATATCTTTGGATATAATACTCACCCAAATACCGCCGGTATCCGCCAAATAATTCATCACCACCTACACCGGACAAAATAACCGTTGAATCCTGACGAGCAAATTCTGCAACCAAGAACGTTGTAATGAAAGCTGTATCAGCCATTGGCTCATCCATGTGCCAGAGTAATTTGGGCAATAGCTTCACCACATCAGGTTTTACAATAATTTCTTTGTGATCCGTTTTGAATAATTCAGAAACCTGCTTTGCGTAAGGAAGCTCATTATAATAAGAGCCACCGCTGTCACCACCAAACCCAATCGCGTATGTTTTGACAGGTTGAGAGCTGTGTTTGGCCATAAACGCTACGACAGCACTTGAATCAATACCGCCGCTTAAAAAAGCACCGATGGGAACATCACTCACCATTTGTTGATTAACAGCTTTTTCAATGGTTTCTTTGATCTTTTGCTTCCACTCAGCTTCAGTACGTTGAAAATCCAGTTCGGAAGGCATTTTCCAATAAGGTTTTATTTCAACCTTTTGATTTTCAATTACCATTAAAGAAGCAATAGGCAGTTTTTTTATTCTTTTGAACAAGGAATACGGGGCTGAAACATAGCCTAGTGTTAAATACGAATCCAGGGCAACAAGATCAATTGCCCGCTCTACGCCAGGAACAGCAAGAATAGCTTTGGCTTCCGTCGCGAATAACAGGCGATCACCATCCTTATAATAATAAACTGGCTTGATTCCAATTCTGTCACGACCTATAACTAATCGTTTCTTATTGACATCCCAAAGTGCAAAGCCAAACATACCATTGAGATGCAATACAAAATCATCGCCATATTCTTCATAAAGATGAAGGATGACTTCACTATCTGATCCTGTTTTAAATTTGTGGCCTTTACTTTTTAAGTCTTCACGCAACTCTCTGAAATTATAGATTTCTCCATTACAAACCAGCCATAAGGTTTGATCTTCATTTGATAAAGGTTGATGCCCTCCTTCCAGATCAATAATGGATAAGCGGCGCATTCCGATACCCAGGCCATTTTCTGTGTAACTGCCAGAATCATCAGGACCCCGGTGGACAGTAATGTTCCCCATTAATTGTAGAATTTCTTCTGTGGGAGTGAAGTTGTTATTGAGTGAAACTATTCCGTGAATGCCGCACATTAATTTGTTTTCTCATTGTAGGGGGATGGTAATTTCAAGCCTGTTATTGGATTCACAGATCCAATGCTACCAATTCACAGTAGATATTCTGAATTTGGTTCTCAACAAGTGTTTTTGACTGAAACAGCTTTGGCTGTTTATACTCAAAAGTGAAAGACGGATTA
>JALXCS010000017.1:0-18523 GCA_026990815.1 Methylomonas sp.
ATTTTTGATAGATTGCTATACGCGTGTATTCATGCAGACCCCGTTACTTTACGGGAGCTAAAGGCGTAATCAAGAATTATCTTATAAATTCTTGCCAAAAAAACTTACCCCCTGCCAACAATCGATTCAATTTTCAGTATATACTCAGAAAACACTCTGTATAATGCCAAACTGACTTCAGTATACTAGAAAAGCCATCAACAAGTGAATATCGACAAACAAGTAACTTGTAACAATTGTAGCCTGGACAAGATTTGTTTGCCGCGCGGCCTAACAAAAGATGAAATAGAAGATATTGATGTTGTCATTAAACGCAAGAAAACCTTGCAGCGCGGCGAATATATCTATCGTGAAGGCGATGAACTAAAAAGCCTTCTGGCAATAAAATCCGGCACCGCAAAATTAATCTCTAATGATGGACATGGTAATGAACATATTCTTGATGTGCTACTGCCAGGCGAATTATTAGGTTTTGATGGCTTGTACAACAATAAGCATACTTGCTCCGTTGTCGCTTTGGAAACACTTAGTGTCTGCGAATTACCGGTCACTGATCTCGAAGGCTTGACAAAACTTGTTCCCGGCCTTATGCGGGAATTGTTTTTTCATGCCGGCGAAAAAATAAACGAAGATCGTAACAAGATCATCTTAAAAAATGTTCCTGCTGAGGAAAGACTCGCTTATTTTCTTTTAAACCTCTCCAGGCGCTATAAAAAACGGGGTTTTTCTGCAACCGAATTTACCCTGACGCTAACTAGGCAAGAAATCGGCACACATTTGGGAATAGCTCTTGAAACTGTCAGTCGCCTGTTGAAAAAATTCAAGGATTCCGGAATTATTGACGTTGAAAAAAGAAACATCCGGATAATTAATATTGAAGCATTAAAAAATATCCAAGCAAGTTGAAATCATTTCCACTTTATTCGGAAACGATAAAAGTTCCAGGAATCATCCCCATATGGCAACTCCAACTAATTATGCCATCGTAAGTTAGAGTAAATTCGATAATTTGCAGACCAGAATGAAGATCTATTTTTTTATTTAGTGAGGGAATAACTATCTGTTTATTACATTCTGATAATTCTTTTACATTGATTATCCACTTCACAGGAATATTTTTTCTAATCGTAAATTCGGAAGGGATGTATTTTTTTGCTTCAACTTCCATGTAAATAACCTGATAACCATGTTGAACATGGGCGCCAACATCTACAAAGTCGTGCTGCCAGGTCATGAAATGTGCTTTTATTTTTTGGGAAATCTTTGCAGAAACTGAAAAAAAATCATAACCGTTTCCTGATAGTAACAAGCCCCTGTTCAACATAATTGTTCCAAGCACAAGAATGATTATCCCTGAAAACATTAAAAATTTTCGGGCTAAATTGGTAGTTATAAAATTTGCAGTATATCCAAATAAAAGCATTAATGGCAAGGTTCCCAAAGCAAAAATTGCTAGTATTTTCGCTGCTTCAATAGGGTCTCCCATTGCAGCCGCCAGGACATACATTGCCTGTAATGGACCACAGGCTATCATCAGGCCATTGAGTAGGCCAATAATAAAAGGGCTTGTTGTTTTTCGTTGTTGTTGCATCAAACGATGAACAAAAATTCGAGGCAAGCGAATATGAAAACGCCGCAAGCCGGCAAAAGCATCCATCATACTTAAGCCATACATAATAAGAAACAGACCGGCCAAACTGGAAATAATGGCTTTCATCGTTACCGTTATGGTGATGGCGCCACCGATAAAACCAAAAAGCGCACCAAAGCCAGAATAGGAAATAATTTTTCCTATGCCATAAAAAAGATGACTTAATGATAATGATTTTCTATTCTTAGCTCCCGCAACGGTATAGCTAAGAATAAAAGGACCGCACATTCCGATACAATGGAAGCTGGTTAAAACTCCAACAAGAAATAACAATCCATAATTTGCTTTCTCGATAATTTCGCTTAACGAAAAATCGAAAGTTAAAAAATTTTTAAACTGAAAGATTGCAAAAAAACCGATAATAATTGCACTAAAAATCAGCAGGTTTTTAATTAATCCAGGTGCTTGTTTTAGTTGATAGGAGTGGCAGATATAACCCGCTTTTTTAACAGCGGCGCAAATCGTTGCTAACTGGACGATTTCAGAATCATATTCGACCTGCAAAGATTCAGAAGTGAAATCAGCCTTTGCGTTAACAACGCCGGGAAGAGAAAGAACTGCGTTTTCAATAACATTTTCACAATCAGCGCATTGCATCCCTTCAATTGAAAAATGTTGATGTTTTTTCATGCTCCCCTGAATCTGTTTTATATCATTCAAGGATTATACGCAGCATACCGTCAAAACAAGAAGTGACATATTGTCGCAGAGTGCAATAATATTGAAATACGCCTTGAAAATTTCGGGTGAAATCGAAAAATTAATCTAAATCCGTGATTTCAATGCGGGTGACAGAGGGGTAAGATCTGAGTTTCCCAATGGCTTTAAAAAAATCTTAGCTTCGCCCATAGGTTGAGCAGGTATTTTTTTGACTGCTGTGGAATCTGGAGATTGCGACCTTGTGAAGCCACAGATTCAAGATTAAACCAACATTCTTTTTAATGTTTCTGTTTCCCCAGCTGGTTTGGATGGAGGTTGTTTTTTGCATTGTTTCAGAATAGGCTGTGCTTTTGCAACCAGCTTTTCTCTTTGCTCTGCGACCTGGTGTATTGCCGACTCAATTTCAACCTCTATTTTTGCCATTGACTGATCAAGACCTTGCTGCAATCCTTTTAGCGCGGTTTTTTCCAAAGAAGGTTTTAACTGTTTTCTAAGGAAAAATGGTAATAGCCAAGACAAGGCAATTAGTATCCCACTGTGAATGGCAAAGTCAGTTCCTAAATAGGCTTCATCTGAAATACTGCTTTCATAAAAGCCTTCCAGAACTTGATAGCTCACCCAGGAAATTGCGGCTAAGGGTAAAACAAACTCACAAAAACGGGCAAACTTCATTAAGAAACGTTGAAGCTTGTTACCAGGATTTACCAAAGCCTGGCGGGCTGCTAATTCAGTTTGCTCATGTACAATTTTTGCTGCTTTGTCTCGATAGGATAAAAGAACTTGCTTAATGGGTTTAACTGGTAATTGTAATTGATCGGCTTTAACGATTAATTCACCAAGTTTATCAGCAAACCGGCTCTGTGCCCAGTCATCCCACAAAATAGACTTTTTATTTGCAGGTTCTGATTCGGCACCAGATTGCTTCTTGTATTTTGGCAATAAATGTCCTGCCAGTTGCGCATAATATCCTGCCATAATTTGTAAAGGCCATTCGAAACCTTCCTTAAGGATTTTGACGGTTTCAGGCCAACTGGACTGCCAATATTTTATTAATTTTTCAAACCCGTCCGGTACCCCGGTTTTTTCCACACTCCTTTGAAGTTTATCTTTCAGATCAATTTGCCTTACATATAATCCTCTTGATTCAAGCTGTTCAATGATATGCTCATCAGCCAGCCCTTCAATGGTAGCTCGTAATTGTGAAAATTCATCCTGCGTAGTTATTGAGGTATCTGTTATGCAACTGGTGCGATAAACAATCGGATTTTCAAATCCGGCTTTCCTAAGTTGTTTAATAAAGTCGTCATATTGTTCGGGTTGTCCTTTATCCCACTGGTTCAACACAAAAATCCAGGCATGCCGCCCTCCTTCGGCCAACAAAATCTGCCAGGCTTTATTGTCCCGGTAGCGCTCAGGACTAACCACATAAATTAGTACATCAATATGCGGCAGCCAGCCTAAAACTAAATCCCTATTTTTGACTTCGGTACTGTCAAAATCAGGCATATCAATCCAGATTATATTTTTTTTGCTTTCATCATCATGTGTTGCAACCTTGATTTTGTCAATTGGTAGAGACTCAGGTAATTTGGATAATTCAACCGAACGATGTCGATACAATGTGACTTCCTTCGAAGTGGGACGTTCAACGCCGGTTCTGGCTATTTCTTCACCCGCAAGTCGATTCAATAAAGTACTTTTCCCAACGCCACTGCCTCCTAAAAAGGCTACGATCAGGGGGCGTGAATGCGATTTGGCAAACAAAGAATCCGGGGTACGCTCATCAAACTCAAGTAACAGCTTGGCATCTTGCTCAGAAAGCCAGCCGCTCTGTACTGCCTCTTTAGCCCATTGCTTGGCCTGGGTAACTAAATCAGAATAATTGTAATCCATGTGTTTTTTGTTTGAGTTGTTGTTCAGCCTGTTCTAATTGTTCTGGAGTAATATTGAAGTAACGGTCCTTGTGCATCATTTTTGGAAATAAGGTTAATGAACGTTGCAAAATTGTTGCAAACAGTTTCTCTTTAACCGTCTCGTGCTGCTTCTTTTTTAATTCTGCTTCCAGTCGATGCATGTAAGCGCCAATAGAACTTTCCGCCAGTATTGAAGTTACCGATAACATTGCCGGAGCTACGATTAAGTCATGTAACCCAATGCCTCCAGTATATAGGGCAAGAGCTAGAGCTGCTGCATCAGTTGTGACTCGTGTTGCTCTCAAGGTATTTAAAATAGCTGGTTGGTCATCAAGTTTGTTGTACAAACGTTGTGCAGTCGATTCAATTTCATCCGAAAAATTTCGATGATATTCATTCACCGACAAATAAAATTGTTCCAGAATCTGTTCGCGTTGCTGACGTAAAAGTGAATTAACCTCTTTCCACCATTGCCGCTTTTCAGGTTCTTTTTCCATCCTGTCCAACACCTGATCTGCCACCTGGATTAAAAAATGTTCGGCAATCTGGTTAAGCAATGCTACCTCATGACTATGCTCTGCAGTCTTTCTTGATTTTGAACCAATTCCGAATATTTTTCTTGCCGGCCATGTCAAAAACCTGCGGGTTTTAGCCATTGCCTTGGCAATGCCGGGAAGTTCAAGCAGCGTTAATAATTTTGCAAGTGCATTTTGAAATGTTTCATAGTGATTGGGATGATCCAGATAATCGCGCTGATAGCTTGCCATCGCATCTTTGAGACAAGCATCAATAATTCCCTGCCATTCATCAGTAACAGAAAATTCCGATTTGACTGGCTCAATCCAATCTGACCAATGCTGATTCAAGAATTTCAATTGATGTTGGTCATGTTGTTTTCGTTGGTGCTTACTGAACAGGCGATTAATCAAAGCCCTATCCAGTTGCTCGGGGGAAGGCGATCCCTGTTTTTGATAGTGTAATGGAATTATAGCTGGAAAATTATCGTTCCGCGTCTGGTGCCATTTTTCTTCCAACGATCTCAAAATAATATCCTGACTGTCCTCAAGTAGTTTGTTGACAATAATTAACGTTGGTTGTCCGAACCCTTCAATCAGGTTCATAATTTCCCAAACAGACTGATCAGCATATTTTTCTTTACTAACTACCAGCACAATAACATCTGCCAGGGCAATCGTTTTCAACACACCTTCCCGATATTGCATGGCGTCAATTGAGTCGAAGTCTGCAGAATCCCACAACATGCCGGATGGTAAAGATTTTGAGTTGACATGGGTAATAGAAAAACGATTATATGCATCGTGGCTTAACTGGCTTTGTTCAACCTTATTGAATGGTGAAAAATAATTTTCCAGCCAGCTGAAATTCTGATTTTTCAAATTAACAGCAAAACTTTGGGGATGGGCCGTATAACCAGCTAAAGCGCTTACCCCTGCCGCACTGCTGTCCAGTAACAAATTGACTACGGAACTTTTTCCGGCCTGGGTTGGGCCTATCACCGCAATTTGAATTGGATGTTGTTTCTGGTCTTTGTTTAAAATCCCTTTTTTAATAAAAGCTTCCGCAAGGCTCAGAGAATCAATTCTATCCTGGTAACTCTCCTTGATCGAATCTTCTAAGTCACCGCTTGAAATAATTGAGCGGTATCGCTGCTTTAATATTTGAATAAATTCCAGCATGGCATCCTGGCTAATCGGTTTATAATAGCCGAGTCTTTTACTTTGTTTCTATTTGCAAAATAAAACTGCGGCATCTGCTAAGACTGTTGGTTGAAATGAAATCCCATGACACAAAAAGTGAGTATTATACTTCGCACCTTTTATTAAATTTCAACGTTAATAATAACAAAAAGTAAATGTCGGTATATTTAATTATATAATTTTAGAGGTTTAAATTATGAGGAAATTTTCTGTATCCATACTTATTATCAGCTGCTTGCTGGTTATCAGTTGCGGCAGGAGTAACCAGATAAATGGCACATCAACCCGAACTGCGTACCGCTCTGTCAAAGGCATCAGAAACTATTTGCCTGTCGATAAACGCATTGAATTTGAAGTCTCTTTCTGGTCGATGCGCGACACTTATCGCGATGATGACGAATTTCTTGATATGGTTGACGGTAAAACCCCCGATGAAATCATTGAGGTTGGCAAGCAAATTTTCCAGGATCGTAAAGCCTTGGGCGTTAAGGAGTATCGTGAATTTTCCAGTTGGGAACAAATGATTGCAAAATTCACCCAAGAACGTATAGATCAAGGGAAAGCAATGAAAAAATCAAGGGATCCTCGAGATAATCACACCATAATTTATAAACACCATAGTATGTAAAATATCTTTTTTATAAGTTCAGGCATTGTTTCATATTAGAGAAGACGCTTGATCTTACAATCAAACCGTTTTAGTGCTTTAAAGAAGAGGATCTTATGAAGGAAATTTTGATTGGTGGCAGTAATACTCATCAAGTAAAAATGAATGCTGCAATGGGTAACCGTCATGGAATGATTTCTGGCGCAACCGGGAGTGGGAAAACTGTGACACTGCAAATTCTTGCAGAAGGATTTTCCAGAATTGGAGTGCCGGTTTTTCTTGCCGATATCAAAGGGGATTTATCCGGCATCACAGCGCCAGGAAAACCTCATGAAAAAATTACTGAACGCATCAACAAAATCGGTATAGACGATTTCAGCTTTCGAGGAAATCCTGCTGTTTTTTGGGACATCTTCGGAAATGCAGGACATCCCGTCCGGAGTACAATTTCTGATATTGGGCCTTTGCTGCTTAGCAACCTTCTAGAATTAAATGATACCCAGTCAGGGCTAATTTACAGTTGTTTTAAAATTGCCGATGATGAAGGGATGTTACTGCTGGATCTTAAGGATCTACGGTCAATGCTAAGCTGGATGGGTGACAATGCCAAGCAACTGCGGTCAGAATATGGCAATATTTCCTCGGCCAGTATTGGCGCAATTCAACGCCGCCTTTTAGTCCTGGAAGAACAAGGTGCAGAACAGTTTTTTGGTGAACCAGCCATTCAACTGGATGATTTATGTAAAACTGATTTTTCCGGCAATGGCGTTATCAGTATCCTTGATGCAACTGATCTGAGTAACAACTCCCCCAAATTATATGCCACTTTTCTGTTATGGTTGCTTTCTGAAATTTTTGAAACATTTCCAGAAGTCGGTGATGCTGAAACGCCTGAACTGGTATTATTTTTTGATGAAGCGCATCTTCTTTTCGATAATGCACCGAAGGTTTTAGTTCAGAAAATTGAACAAATCGTCCGGTTGATTCGCTCCAAAGGCGTTGGCGTTTATTTCATTAGTCAAAGCCCACTAGATGTTCCTGAAGATATTTTGGGGCAACTGGGTTTAAAAATTCAACATGCGCTGCGAGCATACACGCCGAAAGATAAAAAAATTATCAAAGCCGTTGCGGAAACATTTCGCGCAAATCCCGAACTGGAAACAGAATCTGTTATCACCGAGTTAAAAACCGGTGAAGCATTGGTTTCAACATTAAATCCGGATGGCAGTCCGGCTTTTGTGGAAAGGGTTTTAATCAGACCTCCTGAATCTCAAATTGGTCCGATTTCCGAAACACAAAGAAAGCAATTTATTTCTCGGTCACCACTGCATGGTAAATACGAGCAGGAAATTGACAGAGAGTCTGCATATGAATTATTAAAGCAGCGTGCCGAACAATTAGCAGAAAAACAGGAAGAAACAAAGAAGCCCAAGCGGTCACGCAGCAGGCAAAGTGTTGGAGAAGCGATGTTAAAAAGTGCTGCCAGAAGCATTGGCAGCCAACTTGGAAGGCAAATTATTAGAGGCATCCTTGGGTCACTACTTGGTGGCCGCCGTTAAAGGGGGCTATTCGTCTCTTTTTCATGACAAATATTCCTGATAATATGTTAGCTATTGAAATTGTCTCCAAAGGGAACAGCGGGAAATTTCAACCAACGCAACGGAAGATACCTATTCCCAAAGCAACTGAAGTATTAGTTAAAGTTGCAGCTGCTGGAATCAACCGCCCTGATGTTATGCAACGGCAAGGGCTTTATCCACCACCTGAAGGAGCTTCGGATATTCCAGGGCTGGAAATATCTGGAACAATTATCAAATTGGGAAACCAGGTAAAAACATTACGGGTTGGTGATAAAATTTGCGCATTGGTTACTGGAGGCGGATATGCAGAATATTGTCTGGCTGATGAACGCTTGTGTCTTGCCATTCCCAAAGGTTTTTCTCTTATACAGGCCGCAGCAATTCCTGAAACTTTTTTCACTGTCTGGAGTAATCTTTTTAATCGGGCCGGAATAATAGCTGATGAAACTCTTCTGGTTCATGGCGGCACCAGCGGAATCGGAACAACGGCAATTCAGCTGGCAAAAAATTTTGGCATCAGAATTATTATCACTGCTGGCACAGATGAAAAATGTCATTTTTGCCTGAAACTTGGCGCTGATGCAGCAATAAATTATCACACAGAGGATTTTGTAAAAGTAATCAAATCCATCACTGAAGAAAAAGGAGTTAACGTTGTTCTTGATATTATTGGCGGGGATTATTTTCCAAGAAATCTAAAATGTTTGTCAGAAGATGGAAAATTAGTGCAGATCGCCATTCAAAAGGGGCCAAAGTCTGAAATCAACTTGCTTCCCATAATGTTAAAGCGACTGACTGTTACCGGTTCAACTTTAAGATCAAGAGACCTTGGTTTTAAAGAAAATATTGCAGATCAGTTGCTAAAAAATGTTTGGCCACTGTTTGAATCAGGTAAAATTGCACCTGTCATTTATAAAACTTTCCCGCTCACCAAGGCAAGCAAGGCCCATGAGTTAATGGAAAGCAGCCAACATATTGGTAAAATTGTTCTCACCATCAATTAACACATAAATTTTATACGAGGAAATTATGCTATTTAGCACTACACCTGACTTAGCCGGAAAAGAAATTTCTGAATGCCTGGGAGTCGTCACTGGCAATGTTGTCCAATCCAAAAATGTCGGCAGAGACATAATGGCCGGATTGAAAGGTTTAATTGGCGGAGAAATCAAAGGATATACTGAAATGCTCACTGAAGCACGCGACAAAGCCATCATCCGTATGGTTGAACAGGCGGAAGAAAAAGGCGCTGATGCCATTGTAAATATCCGTTTTACCACCAGTGCCATCATGGCTAATGCTTCTGAAATTTTAGCTTACGGAACTGCAGTCAAAATAAAATAGTGGCGGTATTACTTTTTCACTTACGTGGTGTTCCTGAAGATGAGGTCCAAGAAGTCAAAGAACTTTTGGAACAAAATAATATACGCTTTTACGAAACATTTCCTGGCAATTGGGGGATTTCAACCCCCGCACTTTGGCTGAATGATGAATCACAAATAACAAAGGCTAAAAAGTTACTTTACGATTATCAGCAACAGCGGCAAACAGAATCCAAAGCCGAATTTCAGAAACTGTTAGCGGAAGGAAAAAACAAAACAATCCTGGATAGCTTCAAAGAACATCCCTTCCGCTTCATTCTATATTTCACCTTAATCTTCTTTGTGCTTTACGTATCTGTGCGATTAGTAATCGACTTGGGTGCTTTTCAAGCATCAAGAGCATAAACGCAACCTGAATACACGAAGTAAATATCTAAACTGTGATGCAAATCACATAATTCGGTAACATTAGCAAAAATCAATGTCATTTAAGTTAAATTTAAGTTTTAATATTTAGGTGAAAAAAACTATTGTTCCATAACAAAAATGACTAGGTAAAAAAATGTATTACATGTATAAAATCATCAAACCCTTATTAACTTTTGCTTTGCTCTTGATGTCACTAAATTCTGTGCAAGCGTCAGTAACCCTTTCCATTGATGGCCCGGAATTAATCAACAATACCAATGGAAATACATTCGCTAATTCTGGCCTGGAATTTACTGCTCTGACCGATGTAACACTGGACAGCTTCACTTTTCAGAACCAGGGGAAAGTGGATACAATCAGGTTGATGAATAACGCTGGCGACATTTTATATTCGTATGAAAGTCCAAATGCTGAAAATAGTCATCAAGCAAATGTATCTTGGGATCTGGAAGAAAACCAAACTTATATTCTTTATTCTGAAGCTGCTGATAACGGCAGATGGACTTATTTTTCTTCTTTTCCTGCTCAAAACGATCATATCAAGATTAACGGCAGCCACTTAGTAAATGGGTTGTCAACTATATTTTGGTTTAGTTTTAATAACTTAAAAACGACCAATGCTAATCAAGCGCCAGTTCCTTTACCGGCAGCTATCTGGCTTTTCGGTAGTAGCATATTCTTATTAGGGACGAGAAAGAAATTAATTTAAAGTCTCCCCGATAGGGGGATCCGTAAATCCCCCGCCTTTAGGCGGCTGGGATGGTAAACTTAATGGATGCAAAACTATAGAAGTGGTAGCCATACGATTTGGGATTGTAAGTATCGCATTGTTTGGGTGACGAAATATCGTTATCCAATACTGAGTGGAGATGTAGGGCTAAGGTGTCGAGAGCTTCTACGAGAGATAGTAAGAAGTAAAGCAATGATAATCTATGCGGGTTCGATCAACCGAGATCATGTGCGCATACTTATCGGCATACTGCCGAATATATCAGTTTCCAAGGTAGTTCAGTTTCTGAAAGGTAAAAGTTCACATAAATTGTTATCAGAGTTTTCGGTTCTTAGGAAAAGATATTGGGGTCAGCATCTTTGGGCGAGAGGTTACTGGGTAGCTTCAAGTGGAAATGTGACAGACGAAGTCTGGAAAGAATATATAAAGAATCAGAAGCCAAATGAACCTGATGATGATTTTAGCGTACTGTAGATCGCCTTTAGGCGAAATGACCGGCTTTCAGCCGTAACCCGAAGCCACCGGCTTTTAGCCGGTGGTATGTTCACAACAACTGGCGCAGAATTTTTATTCGCATTCGAGGCACACAAACAGGCGCATAGCAAGCTATGTAACTGTTAGTGTAACGTGGAAGTCGGATAAAAGGCAGTCAGTTGTTAGATTTAATTTTTTAAACGTTCCTTAGGTTTTAGAAGAAAAAAGTGAGATAGAGTTTTGCCCCTTTGAGCTGAGATAACCAAGCCAGAAAAATCTTATATTTTGGCTTGCTTGGATTCTGGAATAAATTATCGACGGCCATACAAATCAACCATATGCGCGAGTCTATTAGCTTTTTCTTCTGTGACTTGCTCCCAGTTAAAACGCCATAACCAATTTCCTTCAATTGTGCCTGGAGTGTTCATTCTGTCAGCGCTGCCCAAACCCAGTACATCCTGCATGGGTATGACTGCCAGATTGGCGATGGATTCAAACGCAGCGTGCACCAAAGCGTAAGGCATTTCCAATTGAGGAAACCCTAAATATTCATAAACATAATGCTTCCTGTCATCAGGAAGTGATTCAAACCAGCCTAATGTTGTGTCATTATCATGGGTTCCGGTATAAACCACGCAATTTTCTGTATGATTATGTGGCAAATATGGGTTGTCGGTTCCACCATCAAAGGCAAATTGTAGGATTTTCATACCGGGCAATCCAAATTGATCCCTTAATGCCTCCACTTCCGGTGTAATAACCCCTAGATCCTCTGCTACTAAGGGAATGGAACCAAAGGCTTCCTTGAATGCGTTTAAAAGCGCTTCACCTGGTGCTTTTACCCAGGTGCCATTTATTGCTGTTTCTTCATCTGCTGGAATTTCCCAGGCTGCTTCCAATCCTCTGAAATGATCAATTCTGACAATATCAAACAATTCCAACTGGGTCTGCATGCGTTCAATCCACCATTGGAAGCCAGCTTCTTCCAGAAAACCCCAGTTATAGTGAGGATTTCCCCATCGCTGACCGGTTTCAGAAAAATAATCAGGCGGCACACCGGCAACTACTGTCATTTTTTTCTCTGCATTTAGCTTGAAGTATTCAGGATGAGCCCAAACCTCAGCGCTGTCATAAGCAACAAAAATGGGAATATCGCCAAATAATAAAATGCCTTTTTGCTTTGCATAGTTACGTAATTCTCGCCATTGGCAAAAAAACACATATTGCTCGAATTTAATTTCTTCAATCTCAACAGAGAGTCTGAAGGAAGCTTCCAGTAATGGAGTTTTGTTCCTGTCCCTGAACTGCTCAGGCCAGTCAAACCAGCCTCTTTGATTAAATTGCTGTTTGAGGGCCATAAAAAGAGCGAAATCATCTAGCCATCCAGCTTTTTCATGACAGAATTTTTTGAAATGACGCTTGTCGCTCTCATTTGAAAAAATCAGAAAATCCTGATGGGCATGTTTCAACAATTCTTTTCTGGTTATACCATCGATCTCTATATCCTCTGCCGTATCCAAAACATTTAACCAACCTTTTTTCTGCAACCAGTCAAGATTTATTAATGCAGGATTCCCGGCATGAGCGGAAAGACATTGATAGGGAGAACCATCTTCATGAGGTATTCCTAAAGGAAGCGTTTGCCAGACTGAGACGCCGGTATCATTTAAGAAATCAATAAACTGATAAGCGGTTTGCCCTAAATCTCCATTGCCGCTTGAACCAGGTAATGAAGTGATGTGTAATAAAATTCCAGCCCTACGTTTTTCAAGCATTCTCGATACTACCTGGCAGCATAGCCCCTCCTCTGGCAGGGTCACCTGAGCCTTGGGTGAATGTTAAAGATAAATATGCTGGCGGCTCCTCACCAAGCACATGGTAGAGATTTGATAAATTCAAACGAAATTGTTTCTCAAAATTGCTGACTGCTTCTCCTGGGTTATAATCTCCAAACCACCAGAACCAATCCGAACCTTCACACACCGCCAGTTGTTTTTCTGCCAACAATATCTGTTTTTTGTTCAATCGACCGGAAGCAACAACCTCGTCAAAGCATTTTTTGGCATCAATTAACATATCCCAGCCGCGATTTTTTTCAGGATCGCCAACCCATGTTGAAAAAGTACCATACACCCAGCTACCAGCAACTAAGTGTGGTATTGTTTTGGTATCAAAACCCGTTTCCAGACATTCCGAAAAAGTTCTTAACTCGAAATCCGGATATTGAGTAAAGTTTTTATATAAAGCATCAAGAAAATGATAGCCATTATCCGGAAAATATTCCCAGGCATTTTCACCATCTAGAATAATTGAAACAACACTAGCATTGGAATCGTGTTCAGCGATTTTGCGTAAATGTTCCGCCAAATCTGCAACCGCATGATCCGCATGCCATTTGGAATAATCGAAACCAATCAAATCAGAAAGCCCATCATCTCTGAAAAAGCCAGTTATCTGAGTTTCTTTCAACCGAAAAGGTTGATGGATAGTCTCATTTTCCATTTGCGAACGATGCAGACTATTGCGTAACACACTGCCGCCACTGGCAAACCAGTGAAAACCGGATTCTGATAATATCTTAACCGTTTGTTCACTAACGCTGCCTTCAGATGGCCAACAGCCTTTTGGGGCAAAACCAAAAAATTGTTCGAAACTTTCGATCCCTTTTTGTATATGCCATCTTACGCGCTCCTCCCCGCCTGGATAGTTCCCCAGCTCAGGTAATGGTGCTTCAGGCATCGCCTCATGAGCACTATTCATGTCCAGCATCAACGGCATAATCGGATGTGCGTATGGGGTAAACGATAATTCTATTTGGCCATGATTTGCCAAAGTCCGATACCGGCATATTAGTTTGGTACAGATTTCACCAATAATTTCCAGTATTTCCAAACGCTCGTGTAAGGTAAAACGATTTCCTTTTTCAATTAGTCGCTTGATTCTGCTATCGGTTAATTTAATAGATTCCCCCATCCATGCCAGATGATACCAGCACAGAATATCTGCAATGAATTGGGAACTGATATATTGCATAGCTTCGTTATTCACCTGCAGCCAATTCGCCATATCTGCCAGTTTTTGGTAAGGCGGATAACGATCAATTAGACGTTCTCGATTTGCACGCAAACTATTTTTAATGATTTCCAAGCGTTTTTCTGGTTCAGGTGGGAAAGCAGGAGCAACTAATGCAGCTAATAAAGGATCACTAATGGTAACCCGGTCCTGCAGATAATGATTAATTTGATTGGCATAATCTTCGATTTGCTCCAGCAAAATCGGAGCAAAGTTAATCACTGCTTTTGCCTGGGGATGCGCTTCAAGGTGGGCTGCCATGTCTACATAATCCTTGATGACATGCAAATAAGTCCAGGGTAATTTAAATTCACCTGTGAGTAAATCCCGGTATTCGGGCTGATGCATGTGCCAGCAAAAAACGACCTTCAGTTTTTTTCTATCGGACATAATGACGCTTTTGGCCTAACATCTCGGGTGTGACCAATACTACACCGCCCGGACTGACGTGAAAGCGTTTTGCGTCTTCTTCAAGGTCCGCGCCAATGACCATACCTTCAGGAATATTACAACCTTTCTCAATGATTGCTTTGCTGATTTTACAATGCCGACCAATATTTGATTCTGGCAGAATTACTGAATGCTCAACGAGTGAGTATGAATTCACTCTTACTTTTGAAAACAATAAAGAATGCCTGACTGTCGCACCAGATACAATGCATCCACCTGAAACCATTGAATCAACCGCTTGGCCACGGCGATCATTATCGTCGAACACAAATTTAGCAGGAGGCGTTTGATCTTGGTAGGTCCAGATTGGCCAGGTATGATCATACAAATTCAAATCTGGATTTACGCCAATCAATTCCATATTGGCCTTCCAGTAGGCATCTATGGTACCGACATCACGCCAGTAACTTTGCTGGCCTTGTATATCCAGGAATGGGTAGGCATTGACACGGTAATTGTTAATAACCGAAGGAATAATATCATTTCCAAAATCACGACTTGAATCCATGGTATCTGCATCCTTGATCAATTGCTCAAATAAAAAACCAGCATTAAAAATATAAATCCCCATGGAAGCCAAAGCAGTATCTTCTCTACCAGGCATCACCGGAGGATTTTCCGGTTTTTCCACAAAAGCTTTAACACGGCGGTCGTCATCGACATCCATTACTCCAAAAGCAGAAGCCTCCTCAAGAGAGACCTCCAGACAGCCGATGGTTAAGTCTGCTTCATTTTCAACATGGTCAAGCAGCATGGCACCATAATCCATTTTATAGATGTGATCACCCGCCAACACTAAAATAAATTCCGGATTACGAGTTCTGAGAATATCGATATTTTGAAAGACCGCATCTGCGGTGCCTTCGTACCAAGAAGTTTCAATACGTTGTTGTGCAGGCAATAAATCAACATATTCACCGAATTCACCCCTTAAAAACCCCCAACCGAGTTGAATATGACGAATTAAAGAGTCTGCTTTATATTGAGTCAGAACTCCTATTTTACGGATTCCTGAGTTAATACAATTTGATAACGGAAAATCAATAATCCTGAATTTACCTCCAAAAGGGACAGCTGGTTTTGCACGCCAATCAGTCATATTATGTAATCGGGAACCACGGCCACCCGCTAAAATTAAAGCAATGGTATTGCGCGTTAGATGTGTTGGCAAATGATCCAGATTATGATGTTTTGACCTTGGCATAAATCCCCCTGCTTGATAAAAACGATACTTCCTAAATTGATTTTATTTGTTACTATGATAACCAGTCAACACTACTATACCGAGGCATTGCCAAATGAACAAGCCAACAAAAAAAAATAAGCTTGATCCAGATCAAACAAAAATAATAAATGCCAAACATCATGACCCTTTTTCTGTATTAGGCCGACACCCTAATGGAAAAGTGACAAAAATTACGGTTTTTCTTCCTTACGCCGAATCGGTAATTTTATTCGATACCCAACAAGAATTTAATCGAATCCAGGGAACTGATTTGTTTGAATTGGTCACTGAAAATGAGTTGCCAGGTCATTATTTACTGCAATGGCTGGATAAAGAAGGCGGCGAGCATAAGAATTATGACCCTTATGATTTCGGCCCACAAATGTCGGATCTCGATCAACATCTCTTTTCTGAAGGAAATCATTGGCATATATATCAGAAACTGGGAGCCCATATCCGGCAGGTTGATAATATTGATGGCGTTTATTTTTCTGTTTGGGCGCCAAATGCAGGTAGAGTCAGCGTCGTAGGAGATTTTAACCGCTGGGATGGCCGCTGCAATCCTATGCGCAGCCTTGGCGACAGTGGCATCTGGGAAATTTTTATGCCCGAACTTGATGTCGGCTGCTTATATAAATTTGAGATCATGAATCGAGCCAGCGGTGAAATTCTGGTTAAAACCGACCCTTATGGACAACAATTTGAATTTCGCCCAAAAACATCCTCGATTGTCGTCAAAGAAGATGATTATCAATGGCAGGATTACAACTGGATGCGGCAGCGTTTAAAATTTGACTGGCAACATCAGCCGATGTCTATTTACGAAGTTCATCTGGGATCATGGCGCAGAGATGCACAGGGGAATTTTCTAAATTATAAAGAACTTAGCAAACAATTGGTTGAGTATGTCAAAGAACTTGGATTTACGCATATTGAACTGCTTCCGGTAACCGAACATCCTTTGGATATTTCCTGGGGCTATCAGACAACCGGTTATTTTGCACCGACAAGCCGTTTTGGATCGCCTGATGAATTCCGTTTTTTTGTTGATTACTGTCATCAAAATAATATTGGTGTAATGCTTGACTGGGTTCCTGCGCATTTCCCCAAGGACAGTTTTGCATTGGCCCGTTTTGATGGCAGCGCCCTTTATGAACATGAAGATCCTCGCAAAGGTGAACATCGGGACTGGGGGACTCTCATTTACAATTTCGGGCGAAATGAAGTCAAAAACTTCCTGTTATCCAGCGCTTTTTTCTGGCTGGAAGAATTCCATATTGATGGTCTGAGGGTTGATGCGGTTGCCTCCATGCTCTATCTGGATTATTCCCGAGAGCCAAACGACTGGATACCCAATATGTATGGCGGCAACGAAAACCTGGAAGCCATCGATTTTATCCGGCACATGAATACCGTGACCCTTGAACAACATCCGGGTACAGTTATTATGGCTGAAGAGTCAACCGCGTGGCCTCAAGTAACCCGGCCAACATGGACTGGTGGCCTTGGTTTTTCAATGAAATGGAATATGGGGTGGATGCATGACACCTTGGAATATATAAGTCAGGACCCTGTTCACCGCAAACATCATCATGATCAATTAACCTTTGGCTTGCTTTATGCCTTTACCGAAAATTTTATCTTGCCTTTTTCACATGATGAAGTAGTACACGGCAAAGGTTCGCTGCTGAATAAAATGCCTGGTGATGAATGGCAGCGTTTTGCCAATCTAAGATTGCTGTATACATTTATGTTCACTTATCCCGGTAAGAAATTATTATTCATGGGCTGTGAATTTGGCCAGGGAACAGAATGGAATTCCAACCATGCACTGGATTGGTATGTATTGGATTACCCGCACCATCAAGGTGTTAAAACCTTGATCAAGGACTTGAACAAACTCTATAGTCACCATCCGGCGCTTTATCAATATGATTTTGATCAGAAAGGTTTCAGGTGGGTTGACTGCCATGACTACGAGCAATCCATTATTAGTTATATTCGGACCAATGGTCAGGAAGATCTATTAGTGGTTTTCAACTTTACTCCGATTCCGAGACACGGTTACCGTATTGGTGTTCCTGAACCAGGAACTTATCACGAAATCCTAAATTCTGATTCCAGCTTTTATGACGGTTCTAATATAGGTAACGGCTATGTGCTTTCTGAGCCAATACCGTGGATGGGTCAAGATCATTCTATTGTCCTGACCCTTCCGCCTTTGGCCGGAATTGTTTTGAAACGATAACTTTGCATTTTTGCCCCAAATAATAATGAAGAAAATACTTTTTGTAACCAGCGAAGCCCATCCGCTGATTAAAACAGGAGGATTGGCAGATGTCGCGGGAAGCTTGCCCAAAGCACTGACTGAATTAGGACAGGACGTACGTCTGATTATTCCCTATTACCAAGCCATTTCACTTGACCAGGAACCGAGTTATAGATCAACTCTAAGAGTTAACAATCGAGAAATCAATATATTTGAAACTCGATTACCAGACACAGAAGTTGTTATATGGTTAGTAGCAGATCATGAACTTTATGGAACTCCCGGCAACCCTTATTTGGATGAAAACGGTGAGCCCTGGGAAAATATCGCAGAACGTTTCGCTATATTCAGTCGTGTTGCTGCTGAAGTCGCTATGAATCGTACCGACCTGGACTGGAAACCGGATATTGTCCACTGTAATGA
>JALXCS010000017.1:18533-30751 GCA_026990815.1 Methylomonas sp.
CTGTAATGACTGGCAAACAGGCCTGGTTCCAGCGTTGCTTTCACTCGAGCAAGCCCCACCAAAAACTGTTTTCACAATCCATAATTTGGCTTACCAGGGACTGTTTCCCAGCGCCACTTATCATGAACTCAATCTTCCCGGCCAGCTATGGAACCCGGAAGGTTTGGAATTTCATGAAATGCTGTCTTTCATCAAAGGGGGACTGGTTTATTCTGACCGAATCACCACCGTCAGTCCAACCTATGCCCAGGAAATTCAAACGCCTGAATTTGGATATGGTTTAGAAGGCCTGTTAAGCCATCATCATGAAATTTTAAGCGGCATTATCAACGGCATTGATATGGAAGACTGGAATCCCGAAACCGACCCTGCCATTTTCCAGAATTATGATGCTGCAACACTCGATAAGAAACAAGTCAACAAAACTGAACTGCAAAAACACAGCGGCCTGCCCGTCGGTCCGGAAATCCCGCTTTTTGGCCTGGTCAGTCGGCTGGTAGAACAAAAAGGCATTGATTTACTGGTTGAGATTTTGCCCGACATCGTAACCACTCCCATACAATTGGTATTGCTTGGCAGCGGTGACAGCAGTCTTGAGCACCAACTCAACGGATTATCCCGCCTTTATCCAGACAAAATCGCTGTAACGATTGGCTATAATGAAAAACTGGCCCATCAGATTGAAGCGGGAATCGATGTTTTTCTAATGCCATCACGTTTTGAACCTTGCGGACTGAATCAAATGTACAGCCAGCGTTATGGAACCATTCCCCTGGTACGCCGAACCGGAGGGTTAGCCGATACTGTGGTGGATGCCATGCCGGACACACTAAGCGATAAAAGTGCCACCGGCATTATGTTTGACGAACCAAGTACCGGAGCATTGCATGAATCCATTAAACGTTCTCTGCTTTTATTTGATGACAAAAAAACCTGGCGGAATATGCAAAAAACAGCAATGGACAAGGACTTTTCCTGGCAAAACAGTGCAAAACAATATTTAAAACTGTACCAATCAATCTCATGAAATGGTTGATGATCTTCTACCTGCTGAGTTTTAGCTTTTTCAATCAGGCAAATGCAGAAATGGAGATCATCAGCATCAAGAACCGTCCGGCTACAGAAATTAAGGACTTATTATTGCCACTTTTACAAACGGAAGAAAGAGCCGTAGCCAGTGGTTCTAGTCTGATCTTGCGTGCGACTCCAGAAAGACTATTCGAAATCCAGCGCATTATTGACAGCTTGGATTCGCCACAAGAAAATCTGATCATAACAGTTGTTCAAGGACGTGATATATCAGCTACGCAATTTAATATTGCCGCCAAGTTGCAAGCTAGAATAAAATCAACTGACAGTGTTAATAAAAGCTTTCGATTTGATGCCAAAATAAGAAAAACCCAATCCAACGATCAAAAACAAAATACCCAAGTACTGAAAACTATGGATGGACAACCGGCTTATATTAATATTGGATCGCTCCACCCCATTCAAACCACACAAACCTATCCTTCTCCGTATGGTTATCCCGCCATTTCCACGCAAACCCAATTACTAGAAACAGGTACTGGATTTTCCGTCACTCCCAGATTAACTGGCGATGCCCAGGTTATCTTGGATATTGCTCCTTGGTCTGAACACTTTAGAGATAACAAAATTGAGACACAAGGAATGAACACTACCATCAGGGTCCAGCTAGGGAAGTGGATTGAAATTGGTGGAAATACAGAAAATTACCGCTCAGATTCAATCAGCTTGCTGTCCGAGGTTAGAACAACACGAAAACAGAAAATACATATTTTGATTAAAGTCGAGAAAAACTGACTGAAACGTCATTTCTCTAGTTCACTATTAATGCTTCTGCTTTAGCTGATAATTTATTAATTTCCAGAGGAGGCCTTAAAAAAAGAGGAGCCAAAATAAATACTCCTGAAACGGCAAGATTACTCCAAAGGATATTCAGCATCACATCCTAATTCACAGATCCAATTGGCCCACAATTTGTTGTCATCACCCTCAACAAGATAAGCAAAATTTCGGGTTCTCATGTATTTATCTCCAGCAACAGGTTCAATAATTCTGGCTTCAATGGTTTGCTCCACATTTAGCATTTCCTTTTTATCACTGCTGGTAGCAGTAATGCCTAACCACTCAAATTGGGTAGGAGGCGGATGAACAATGCCAGATGAAACAATTTGGTGAATTTTATGATGCTCTTGAGACATTCGTTTATCAATAATTGCACCCATACATCCAATATGGACATCACCAGAAAGAATTATAGTGCGAGTCGTTTTTCCAGTTTGTTTTCGACGACTATGACATGACAATAAATGCATAATCAACCGTAATCTTTCTCCTTGATGTCTATTTGCGCGCCAGTGATCTTTTATGTCATCCGTTAATTCTTCTTGCCAGGGTGTCAAGTCAAGTAATGATTCTGCATGAGAAAAGTCCCGGTATACAACTGGCATTCCTGATAAAACCAGCAAATTATCTGTTTGAATTTTTCTTAACTGAGTAATGACTTTTTGCCAATGTGTACTCATAGAATTATTTCGATCTTCCATAACCTGGTTCAAAGTGCGCTGGCTCCTGTTATCCAGTCCCAAAACATGAAAATTCCTGAATTTTACTAAAAAAGAGTAATAATCTTGTTGTTTGGATAACAATGTTGAGTTTTTGATCGAACGGATCTGGAACAACTCAAAATATCGCTTGGCTGTCTTGAAAATGGCCTGGTAAGTGGGACAATTATGTTGATCATCAGGATAACTGCCCCATCCATCAAAAATATCATGATCATCCCACATCATTAAAGAAGGAATTGAAGCTAAAAGCAATGACATGAATTCATTTTGCCACTGGGTCATGTATAGATTTTCATAAAACCGATCCAATTCGGCCGTTAATTTTTTAGTAGCCCTTTTTTTTATTTTTTTCCTGCGTGTTTGCTCTTTCCAATGCCGTAATGAAGGCACTTCAACCCAGATAGAATCGGCATAAAGCTGGTCACCACCCATTATTAGTAATGAAAAGGGATTCTGATTATGTAAAACAGACATTTTTTTCCACAATGCATAGGGGTCAGATGTTTTTTGATGCAAATCGGCTGATGAAAAGCCATTGCAGGAAGCATAAGCAATTCGAGGTTGCTCGGATTTTGCAGGTACATAAAATTGCCACTTTGCTCGTCCATGACGGTCTACAGCAGCTTCACCGTCAACCAGAATTTGATAACCGACAAAAGTTGAATTCGCCGATACTGGAAAGTTAAATGAAGCACGCCAAAACAAACCATGGGGTGTTTCAGTTATTTTTGTTACTGATATCGACTGAGCTGGATCAATAACCAACGTTGGAGTAGAAATTTTTTTGGCGGTAAAAAAACAAATTGTATAATTTATATCAGATTCCAACCCTAGAATCGGTCCGGCAAGTATTTTATTTGGCATAATCCACGTCCATTGACTAATGATGACTTTATTTCAAGTTGCTAGTATTCCATCAAACCAAAAATTATCGGAACACAAGATGTCTGTTGAGCTAGGGATTCAGTGAGATACTAGTGACAATACATTAAATTCCTCTGTGTCACGAAGAATACTCCAATACTCGGCAAAACTTTTCATATATTGCCGGTCATTTTTACTGTGGTACCACTATAATGCAAGTAATTTATTCACTATTACGGTGTAAATAATACCTGGACAAACATTTTGCTAATTGAAGACCGTCAAAAAATTTGCCAACGAATTAAACAATGGGGGTTGGCTCTGGGATTCCAGCAGATTGGGATCAGCAATACGGACTTGCAAGAAGCAGAGCAGCATTTGTCACGCTGGATCGCCGATGGCTTTCATGGAGAAATGGACTATATGCACAAACACGGTTTAAAACGAACCCGTCCAGCTTTATTACTGCCTGGCACCAAAAGTGTGATTTCAGTACGCATGGAATATTTACCTGAAGCCAAAAATGAGATGGTGGCTGTGTTAGAAAATCCAATAGGCGCGTATATCAGTCGTTATGCACTGGGCCGAGATTATCATAAAATAATGCGAAAACGGCTACAAAAACTAGCTACGAAAATTCACAAAGAAATTGGCAATTTTGGTTATCGTGCTTTTGTCGATAGTGCACCCGTTTTAGAAAAAGCGCTGGCAGAAAAAGCCGGCCTGGGGTGGATTGGCAAACATTCCAATCTGATTAACCGAAAAGCCGGGTCGTGGTTTTTTTTGGGAGAAATATATACAGATCTGGATTTACCCAATGATAAAAAAACAAGCAATCATTGTGGACAATGCTCGGCATGTTTAGATATTTGTCCAACCAAGGCAATTGTCGCCCCTTATCAGGTTGACGCAAGGCTTTGTGTTTCCTATTTAACCATTGAATTGAAAAGCTCGATACCCGAATCACTCAGGCCTTTGATAGGGAACCGTATCTATGGATGCGATGATTGTCAGTTAGTCTGCCCCTGGAATCGTTTTGCCAATATTTCAGCAGAAAAAGATTTTTCTCCCCGGCATCAATTAAATCATCAGCAATTACTGGAAGTGTTCGCCTGGACAGAAACAGAATTTCTAAGTAAGACCGAAGGTTCCGCAATCAGGCGAATTGGCCACCAACAATGGCTTAGAAATATTGCCGTTGCACTGGGTAATACACCAAAAAATCAAACAATTAGAATCGCCCTGAACAACAAGCTCTCTCACCATTCCGAGTTGGTAAAAGAGCATGTACAGTGGGCTTTGAAACGCCAATCTTCAAGCTAATGGAATGCGGATTTTCTGACCGACATAGATTTTGTCTGGATCTTTGATGATTTCACGGTTAGCTTCGAAAATACGCATGTAATCTTCTGCATTTCCGTAAACTCGCTCAGCAATTTTGGACAACGTATCGCCGCTCTTGATTTCATAAAACTCAACATTTTCAGGTTCAAGTGCTTTTCTTACCGAACTCGATGCTGTTTCCGAATCAATTTCAGTGATATCAATATTTGCGACAACTTCTTTTACACCTTCTACATTTCCAGCCATTAATACTGCTTTTTGAGCGACTTCAGGTTTATCAGTAATACCAATTAATGTCACAATTCCATCTCTGAAAATAACACTAAGATCCTGGATACCTGGATTATTTGCAGTCATGTAATCATAGATTTTTCCTGCGGCATCTTCATCACTGGTAAACAGCTTTTCACCAATTTCTCTGGCAAAGTCGAATAATCCCATCTTTTTTCTCCTAATTGTTATTGTTAAGAAATAGCCCCCGATATATCCATTAATGTGCCGGTGCGGGTGGTGCCAAAACCACTCTGGAGCCATTTGTTTCAGGTGGACTAACCACGCCAGCAGCCTCCATATCTTCAATTAACCGGGCTGCTCGATTATACCCTACCCTGAATTTTCTCTGTACACTGGAAATCGATGCTTTCCTGGTTTCCGTTACAAACATTACTGCCTGATCATATAGCGCATCTGCCTCAGAGCCAGGTTCGCCCGGCATGGAAAAGCCATCACTGGCATCAGGTGATTCTGTAATTTCCGATAAATAATCAGTTTTGCCAGTTTTTTTCAAAAACTCAACAACCTTGTGTACTTCATGATCATCGACAAAAGCACCATGGGCACGGATAGGAATACTGGTTCCTGAGGGAAGAAACAACATATCACCATTGCCGAGCAACGATTCCGCTCCACCCTGATCAAGCACGGTGCGGGAATCAATTCTCGAAGAGACCTGAAAGGAAATACGGGTAGGAACATTGGCTTTGATCAGGCCAGTCAATACATCAACAGAAGGTCTTTGTGTAGCCAAGATCAGGTGAATGCCGGCCGCTCTGGCTTTTTGCGCCAAACGGGCAATCAATTCCTCAACTTTTTTACCGACAATCATCATCATATCGGCCAATTCATCAATGATGATAACAATACTGGGCAATTTTTCCAGTACCGGAAATTCTTCGCCTTCCTCGAGCGGTCGATCCAATACAAACAATGGGTCACGAATGGTTTCGCCTTTGGCAGCCGCCTCATCAATGAGCTTATTAAATCCAGCTAGATTTCGAACCCCCATTTTTGACATTAATTTATATCGGCGTTCCATTTCAGCAACGCTCCAGCGCAGCGCGTTGGCGGCATCCTTCATATCAGTCACAACCGGTGTCAGTAAATGGGGAATACCTTCATATACTGATAGTTCCAGCATTTTAGGATCCACCATAATCATACGTACCTGCTCTGGTGTCGCCTTGTATAAAATACTCAAAATCATGGTATTAATAGCAACTGATTTACCAGAACCTGTGGTTCCAGCGACCAGTGCATGAGGCATTTTTCCAAGGTCTGCCACAACTGGAATCCCTGAAATATCTTTCCCCAATACCAAGGTCATTGGCGATTTAGATTTCTCATAATTTCGTGATGCCAACACCTCGCGCAAAGTTATCATTTCCCGTTCCTGGTTTGGAATTTCCAGTCCTATTACAGTCTTGCCTGGAATAACTTCAACAATACGAACACTAGTAACCGACAAAGCTCTGGCCAAATCTTTTGCCAAACCACTAATGCGACTGACTTTGACGCCGGCCGCTGGTTGCAATTCAAAACGGGTGATTACGGGGCCTGGATGAACAGCTACGACTTCCACAACGACATTAAAATCCTGCAAAATGTCTTCCACCAATCGGGACATTTCTTCCAGATCTGAATTGGAATAGCGATTTACCTGTGTCGATCTGTTATCCAGTAATGATAAAGCGGGTAGATCGCCATCTTTCACGTCACCAAATAAATCCAGCTGTTGTTCTTTTAACGCTCTGTCGCTGATTTCAGGTTCGCTGATTGGTGCAGCAATTTCAAGTGTTGGCTGCTTCCTCTGACTTAATTTTACCGGCTTTTCTCGCACAGGTTTAGATTTAACTACCTCGGGTAATGGCTCATGATTTTCTCGTCGTGCATACCAATAATCGAGAACCTTA
Source organism: Methylomonas sp. (assembly GCA_026990815.1). Taxonomy (GTDB): domain Bacteria; phylum Pseudomonadota; class Gammaproteobacteria; order Methylococcales; family Methylomonadaceae; genus JALSJK01. The sequence goes on from JALXCS010000017.1 coordinate 25,522, forward strand.
TCATGAATAAATGAGCAGCCAATAAGGGTATATTTCCCGACCACATCCATTAGCCAAAACCAGGATAATCTGGTCCATAAGGTAATACCGGCTAGCAGAAGCGCTAGAAGAATTAAAGTTGCTCCTGAATTTTTAAAACTGGCGACCAGTAAATCACCAATCTCCTGACCTAAAATACCACCACTGGTCCCGGGAAGTTCAACTTGAGTTCGCAGCAGGTGTAAGTATAAAACAGCTGTCCCGGAAACTAGGATTGAAAAAAAACCAAACCATCGCAAAGTCAACATCCAGCGATTTTCTGCCAGTTTTTTTTGTCGGAATAGCATATAGCCATGCCAGAAAATCATGACAGGGAATAAATAGGCCAATAAGCCAAAGATACTCAACAAAAAATCTGAAATCCAGGCGCCTACTACTCCGCAGGAATTGAAAATTGCCTGTCCGGTACCACTATGCGTCCAACCGGGATCTTCATTACTGTAAGTCAGCAAGGAAATCAATAAAAAAAGCGCACACGCGGTGAATGCCAACAATGCAACTTCTCGCAATCCCCGTACTACCTTCTCTTCAATCACCGCAACCATTGTTAATTATTCACCCTAAATTTCTATTAAAACATAATTATAGGTCAAATTATGTATACTTTACATGAGTTTAGAAAATATAAATAATATATTGATTTATCAGGAAATAAAAACAAGATTTGATTCTTCGATATCGACAGGGGAACAAAAATGAATGCAACAGCGACTGGGAATATCCTTTTTCAAAGGCTAATTTTGTCAGTTATTACTGTAATAATTGCGTAATCTCTGCACTCAGAAAAATTACAATTGTTGTAGAAAAAATAAGTTAATGGTATGACATAAAAAAAGCCGCACACCTAACTTTATACTTATTACTTGAATCCAAGTATGATTAAAATTTATATTTGCAAAGATTTCCAGTAATACAACTAAATTACCAGTAATGATCAATAATCGGCAAAAAAATTCGTCTCTTCCCAACAGAGAAAACCTGCAATGGTTATTCATCTTAAGAAATCTAATGATTGGCGGTGAATCATTGATTATTGTTATTTCGGTCTATGGTCTTCATATTCCTCTTAAGCAAGAAAATCTATGGCCAATTATCGCTGCAATTGCTGCAATCAACGTATTCACTTGGTTACGGCTGCAAACCGAAACCCCAGTGTCTGAGGTTGAAATTTTTGCACAATTGTCGCTCGATGTTTTCGGTTTGGCTATTCTGCTGTATTTAACAGGAGGGGCAACAAATCCTATCATCTGGATATTTTTACTGCCGTTGATTCTTACCTCAATCATGTTGCCTCATGATTACACCTGGTATATGGTTATTCTGACCACCACACTTTATACCATTTTAATTCCTTACCATTCACCGTTACCAGAAATTGCGCCACGCTATGTTCCGAACCAAATGGCTCACGCTGCACATCTCCGGTCTGAGGATCATTTTTTTAACCTGCATATTTTTGGTATGTGGTTTGGGTTCGTATTCAGCGCCGGACTGGTCGCATATTTTACTGTTGAGTTAGCGAAAACCATCCGTGTAAACGAACGCCAGCTTGCCGATGCCAGAGAAAACGCTTTACGTGACGAACGCATTGTTGCACTGGGAACATTTGCCGCTAGTGCGGCACATGATATGGGCACACCTTTGGGAACAATTTCCATCATTGCCCATGAAATCAAGTCTGATTATCCAGAACACCGATTTGTGGAACTTCATGAAAAAATAAATATTCTGGAAGATCAGGTTAACCGCTGTAAAAAAGCCTTGTCTCTAATGTCTGCATCTGCCGGTGAAATGCGGGCAGAATCCGGTATCTTGATGCCGGTTACAGAATATTTGGATGAAATTTTAAATCAATGGCGAACTCATCAAGCCAGCGTAAAATTAAACATTGATATCAGTCACAACCTGCCAGACCATGCCCAAATAATTGCAGAACAAACGCTTACTCATTCACTGATCAATATTTTGAACAATGCTGGCCAGGTAACGCAAAAAGAAAAAGGCATTAAGCTGGATCTAAATGCAAAAGATGATTTTGTAATTATCAAAATACGTGATTTCGGGCCTGGCATCCCGAGTGAGATACTTTCTTCATTAGGCAAACAACCTGTTTCCAGTAACAAACGTGGCATGGGGGTCGGTTTATTTTTGACTTATACTATAATTACACGCTTAGGTGGTAAAATTAATGTTTATAACATGGAAACAGGTGGAGCATGCTTTGAAATTGCATTACCGTTAATAGAAAAGGAGGAACAAAATGGATCAGCAGACCATTGAAAAACCCAGATTGCTGCTAGTGGATGATGATGAGACTTTTTGTTCTGTTCTTAAACCAGCCCTGGAAAAAAGAAATTATGAGGTCATTGTCGCACATGATGTCATGTCAGGAACTAAAATGGCTGACCAATATGAACCAGAATATGCCATTATTGATCTTAGGATCGGTTATGAATCAGGCCTGGAAATGGTCGAAAAACTAATCGCTTTGGATGATAATACCAGAATTGTGGTACTAACTGGTTTTGCCAGCATTGCCACTGCTGTTGAAGCCATAAAATTAGGAGCAACCCATTATCTGACCAAACCGGCAAATGCTGATGAAATCGTCAATGCTCTAAATAAGAATCAGGGCGATACCTCAGTGGAAATCAATGAAAACCCTTTATCTGTAAAGCGTCTGGAATGGGAGCACCTGCAAAAGGTTCTGATGCAGCATGATGGCAATATCTCTGCAGCTGCCAGAGCCCTGAACATGCACCGCCGCACTTTGCAAAGAAAACTGGATAAAAGGCCGGTTAAGGAATGACTATTTCAATCACTTAGGGACGAGAAAGAAATTAATTTAACAACTGACTTGCCTTTTTAACCACCATGAGAGTGGGCTTTATGTTGTGTACAAAGCTATTTTTTCAACTCCGCTTTAGCCTTATCCCAATAAGTATCGAGTTCTTCAAGGGAGCACTCCCGTAATTCCTTGCCGCTTTCACACACTCGGCTTTCAATATATTGAAATCGTTGGGTAAATTTTTTGTTACTCTCTTTCAGGGCCATTTCGGGATTAACTTTTAAATGACGAGCAAGATTTACAACCACTAAAAGTAAATCCCCGATTTCTTCCTGAATATGTCCCTTATCCTCAGATTCCCAGGCTTCTTTGACCTCATCTAATTCTTCCAGGACTTTATCAAAAACTGGCAGCGTCTCAGGCCAATCAAAACCATGATTTGCGGCACGGGACAATAGTTTTTCGCATTGAATTAAGGCAGGTAGATTATTAGCAATACCGTTAAGAATACTGTCGTTTTCAGCTGCTGACTTGGCTTTTCTTTCCTCAGATTTTATGGCTTCCCAGGCCTGTTTTCGCTCATCATCATTGGCAAATTTTTTGTCTGCGAAAACATGGGGATGTCTACGAATCAGTTTCTGGCAAATTGCTTCAGATACCTTTTCAAAATTAAAAACCCCTTGCTCTTCCGCTATTCTGGAATAAAAAACCACCTGCAACAACAAGTCTCCCAGTTCAGATTTCAGATCATCCAGATCATTCCGCTCAATGGCATCAGCGACTTCATAGGCCTCTTCAATGGTATAAGGGATCAAACTGGAAAAATTCTGTTTAAGATCCCAGGAGCAGCCGGTTTCCGGATGGCGTAGCTGGACCATTATCTCTAAAAGCCGCTGAGTGTTCTTCATGGTTAGAACGAGGAGCCAAAATTTTCCCGATAACGTTGTTTAAATCCCGGCATATCAAATGAATGATTTTGGGTACCATGATGTTCAATTTTGATCGCCCCCAACAAGGATGCAATCCGCCCGGTAGTTTCCCAGTCATATTCATTCATCAAGCCGTACAATAACCCCGCTCGGTATGCATCGCCACAACCCGTAGGATCTTGCACTACCGTTGGTTTTGCAGAAGGAATTTCCAGGCACTGGCCCTGAGTAAAAATTTGTGAACCCTTTGCTCCAAGTGTCACGATCAAGGCATCAACCCGCTCAGCTATTTCATCTAGCGACAAACCTGTCCGTTCCTGCATTAATTCGGATTCATAATCATTGAGCGTTACCCAAGAAGCCTGTTCGATAAATTTCAGCAGTTCTTCGCCATCAAACATAGGCATTCCCTGCCCGGGATCGAAAATGAATGGAATTTCTGTATCAGCAAATTGTTGCGCATGCTGTACCATGCCGTCTTTGCCATCAGGCGAAACAATACCAATAGTAATATCTTGATCCAATGGTATATCATTCAAATGTGATGAATTCATGGCGCCAGGGTGAAACGCAGTTATCTGGTTATCGTCTTCATCTGTTGTAATATAAGCTTGGCCAGTATAGCAATCATCCAGGGTTTTAATAAATTCAGTTGAAATACCACATTGCGATAACCATTGCGCATAAGGCTCAAAATCATGGCCGACAGTCGCCATAATCAGCGGATCTTCGCGTAATAATTTCAGATTATAGGCAATATTGCCGGCGCATCCCCCATATTCACGGCGCAGGACTGGCACCAAAAAGGATACATTCAGAATATGAACCTTCTCGGGCAAAATATGATTTTTGAATTGGTCATGAAATACCATGATGGTGTCATAAGCCATTGACCCGCAGATTAAAGCACTCATTTTTAACCTCTTTATTCCTACTTAAAAAATTTTTCTGTGCGAAATTGACAGAAAGCATGTAAAAAACTCATCCCGGTATTAATAACAGTCTAGTTAATAAACCAGAATAAAATACCAGGTGAATGCAGCCCAAACTAGTGTCAAAAACACCGCAGCTGATCCAATATCTTTTGCTCTACCTGATAACTCATGGTGATCGTACCCGACCCGATCAACAATAGCTTCGATTGCGGAATTCAACAATTCCGCCAGTAATATCAAAGTCAGGCTGCCGATTAACAAGATTTGATCAGTTTTAGTTTCCCCTAACCAAAAACCTAGGGGAGTAAAAATTATAAAAAGCGCAAATTCCTGTCTAAATGCAGCTTCATTGAGCCAAATTGCCTTAAAACCCTTCATCGAAAAGAAAAACGCATTATAAATACGTTTAATACCAGTTACGTTCTGATTTGCCATAATTTCCTTAAAATTACCAATGATCAAAGCAAAAAATAGTAAAAAACCAAATAAATCCACAATGAGTTACTTTTTTATTTTTTATTCTTATGATTATTCTGTGA
>JALXCS010000018.1 GCA_026990815.1 Methylomonas sp.
TCCTCAGCTTGAGAACCCTGGAGCGTTCGAATCGATGGGAGCAGTTTTGGGATAAAGTCAGTCAATATGGTGCTGTCCATTGCTAACTTACATCATAATGTAGCTATACCCAGAGCAAAGGCGAATATTCCATTACGCGCTTCGATTTCCTGGGTTTCAGTTTCCATGCGCGAACTGTACAGGATTGGCATGGTAACCTGTTTACTGGGTTCAACCCAGGCATCAGCCACAAGTCGTTGAAAAGGATGAATTTGGCGATTCGAAGTCTTAACATCAACCGGTGTACCACCCTGACACTGCCGATGTTGGCAGCCCGTCTGAACCCAATGGTTCGGGGGTGGGTCACGTATTACGGAGCATTTTATCCGGAAAAGCTAAAGCGTTTTCTGGTCAGAATAGATTTGAGGCTGGGTCGTTGGGCAAGGAATAAGTACAAACGCTTCAGGGGGCACAAACGGCGCGCATGGGCTTGGCTCAAACGCTGTCGGGAAACCCAACCAAGATTGTTTGTGCATTGGGGTTTTGTGTACTCATAGGGCGATGGATAAGAAGAGCCGTATGAATCGAGAGGTTCACGTACGGTTCTGTGAGAGCCTGAGGGGGAAGTTCTCTCGGGCTACTCGACTCTGATATTCGCCACATTAGGAAAAAGATTGTACTTGCAAAATGAAGCTACTGGGCGCCGCGATAGAGTCCCGTTCCGTTCAATTAATGGAAATTGTACTTTAGTGCTGCCTCCTCCTTTTACCGTTAATACATTGTTTATTTTGGTGAGTTCTAAGATCTTATTGTCTGGGTCTATTACTATCCAGCCGATTTCATTAGAATCCACATTTTTCCAAGTCACTAAGTTGGTTACTGGATTCATGGTGTTGAAAGAAGCGAAGTTGACAGAGATGTCTTCAGCCATTTGTAGTCCATAAATATTGTAGAGACGTATAGTCACATTTTGTGCTTCTGTGCCAATGTTATGAATACGGCAACTCACTGCTTTATCATCAGAGAAAAAATCTTTCCGGCCTATGGCAAGATCGGGTAATGATGTTGTTATTGGTGTTAACGATTTGGTGACTTCAATTTGGGCAAGATACTGAATATTGCTTGGGATTCTAAATCGAATTTCAATGCCTTTGCGAATTTTCTCAATTGGCAATACTTGTGTGATTTTATCTATCTTGCCATCCTGGTTGACATCTGGGCCGAATGTAAGTTGTCCACTCCCCTTGGCAATACGCCATAGTTTTAATCCAATTTCACGTTCCTTGCCAAAATTGTAAAGCCAAAAAGAAGTATGGATGGTATCGCGATCCTTGACCAAACTGACCACTTGGGCATCAGTGTCTTCAAATGAGTAATATATTGTTGGATAAGCACCATCATAAATTCCACTTCCTCCCAATGCTGCCATGAGAAAAGAATCTGAAAGACCAAATTTTACCTGATCAGTTAATCCGGTTTTGCGTTTAATGAGGTTTGTTGTCCAATTTGCGCGTTTGGTTGATAAATATCGACTTAACTGATGGAAGGCATCGGTTACATGAAGTAAGGCAGTGGCTAGATTATGACGTTCAAGATTTATTAAATATGCCATGACACGAGTATTTGGACTCTTTGCGGCGCGATTTGATAAAAACAGGTCATCCTTTGCCATAGGGCCACTCTCTGCTCGCCATTGAAGAAATTGCCGATCAAGAGAAAAAGGTTCGTTGACTATGGGAACTCGTTTACCTTGTTGTCGTTCAGAATAGGCGTAATTTAAGATTCGGCTAGCATGGGAAGCTATTTTTCGTGTTTGGATATCAGGATGGTTGTTGAAAAGCAGGGTGTCAGCAATCATTGCATTATAAAAGTGGCGGAATATCCAGGCACCTGAGATCCAGCCATGAACTGCGCCTGTAGGATCAGCATCATTGCGGGTCCAGTCACCAAAGTCAAGCGAAGGTACTAGAATTTTTGAAGGTGGAATTAGTGCGGGTTTGGTTGCTTTTTTTTGTAGGGTTGCATCAATCCATGCTTCGTGATGAGCGCGGATGAAACCATTGACTTGTTTCCCCCAAAAATAGTGGTTAGCCCCATAATACCAAGCAAGAGAAAGTGCAGGTGCCGTGGTCCTGAAATTGTTAATAGTGTCCTGTGGTTCAAAGCAGATATGTTCGGAATTGACATGCCAGCACCAATCCAGGGTTCGAGCATTAAAGCGAGGGCTACGCATTAAAATACCTGTTTTTACCCATTGGCCCCAGTTTTCCTCGCCAAAATTTATAGTATCCATATTATCCTGAAAATTCCAGACTAGGCGGGTCATCAACTCGATTGAAGTTGGTTCACCGTAATCAATCAGAAATAGTCGAGGAAAGATTAGAGTGGTTTCTTCGGCAGAATGATCGACATCTAACATGACAGTTCCGTACCCCTGCTCAATTCTTTTGTCTTGAGGTTGCGACCATGGTGCACTTTTTTTGCCAATGTAAGGGGCTTCTTGAATTTTGTCTCCCATATCCTGGAACATTTTTGCTAGTGCGTCGTCTCCGGTCAAAAGCCAATAAGCCATTAATGATTGACTAAGCTCTACATCATCATTCCAGCCCCCAACAACATCAAAAAAATTCTGCGAAGTATTCTTGGCAACGTGTTTTACCCAAAAATCGACGATGTATTTGTAGTTTTGAAGCGCATCATATGCTTGTTTTGCCCATGGGGGAGGAGGAGAGCTAATAATCTCTGTTTTATTGTCAATAAAAATCTGTATTTCATGGTCGGATCGATTATAGCTTTTATCATAAGCTCTGGCTCTGAGGTAATATTCACCAGCCTTTAGTCCTTTGATGTTCCATGTCCAAAGGTAGGGTTTCGTGTATACGGTAGTTTGTTGTATACCGTTTACATCTAATTTGATTTTTCTGATGCCTTGATTATCACTGGCTCTAACCTCAACAACAACTTGAGGCCCAAAAACTAAAAACCTTTGTTTGGGAGATGTGATTTTGACTACAGGAGCAATAACATCATTTGCTAACGAAATCGGAGCAAAAATAAAAAAAACAATTAGGATATAAATAAGCAATATTTTTTTGTTAAAAGAATCCATATTGACCTTACTTGTAATGTTTTATAAATATATTCTGCTGTACATGACAAAATTTTGTGGAATGGAGGAAAGTGATTGAAATAACAAGACCCTCTATCGCAAGGATACGAATAGAGAGCGATACGGATGTATCTATGCGTGTCTTGTTATTTCTCGCTTACCTCTTTAGATGTCAAAGAGAGTGAATTTTTTGTCGTGTACAAAGAAGATATTCCTAAAACGTTTAAGAATATCTCATTTGTGTTGCGTTAATTTTTGTAAACAGTATTGCTGAAAAACCCTTCAGTAGACTAATATTACTGTCTCTTAGTGCCGGATCATTTACAGCACAAGCTAAGGAACGTTCAAAAAATAAATTTAACAACTGACTTGCCTTTTTTATCTCCCTTCCACGTTACACAAACAGGCACATAGCTTGCTATGTGCCTGTTTGTGCGCCTCGAATGCGAATAAAAATTCTGCGCCAGTCGTTAAATTAATTTCTTTCCCGTCCGCATTCTAATGAGTGAAAAGGATTATTTAAATCTACCTAGATTCAACTAGCCATTTTTTGAAATGGGCTGAGTTTCACCCAAAATTCACATGGATCAGGTATTGTGATTTCTGACTTACACTAAAAGGTGTTGGCTTTATAAGTTAAAATCTGGTTGCACATAAGAAAATGGAAAAAATATCGCAATCGCTATGATATTTCGTCGTATCGTAAATGATACTTAAGCATATTTTTAACTGGTATGGCAAGGAAAAATATAAGTATCGACTTACATGGAAATTGTAGTTATACTCAAAGTGCCTATTAAAAAAACATAATCCCATTTTAGTATTCCAGCATTTGTAAGTTTTCAGTTTGCCGGGAAAATGACACTATGAGTTTTGGTTCTTAATGAAATTAAAAACCGATATTCCGATTGTTCTTTAGGTTAATGCTTATGATTTCAATAAATCTTGGGCATGTTCAGGAAAACAGATCATGAAAAATGAAAATACTTTGTACAACGTGCTGTTTTTTCTAACATTTGGCGTTATTGCTATAACGAGTTGTTCAACCCAAACAGTCTCGCCATCCTCAAAGATGCTCATTGCGGATGCTAGCTTCAGGCAGCCAATGAAATCATCGTTTGCAGAATACATCCTCCAACCTGGCGACATTCTGGATATTCTATATCAACTGCGTACTAAAGAGATGCCATCATATCGTCTCGATATCCATGACCAAATAGAACTACGATTTCCTTCTTTACCGAAGCATAATCAGCAACAAATTATCCGCGCCGATGGAATGATTACTTTGCCTTGGATTGGAGATTTACATGTTCTTGGAGCAACACCGACTGAGGCAACCCAAAAGATTCGTAAAGCTTATGCCAATATTCTCCAGGATCCAGACGTTTATTTGATTGTCATTCAGGCACATGGTTCATTCAATGATTTGATTAGTGCGATTACCAGCTCAGAAAAAGGCCAAAGTAAGTTTTTTACAGTTCGGCCGGATAATTTCATCACATTGCCTGTTATTGGCGAGGTCCAGGCGGGAGGGCATTCAATGAAAGAGTTATCAAAAGTAATTAATACTAATTATCAAGCGTATTATTCAAACCTGAATGTTTCGGTATTACTGGAAAAAATTGCTGATCAACGGATCTTTATTCTTGGTGAAGTTAATCAACCTGGAGCATTTGATATAACCCGTCCCATGGATATTGGTCAAGTGTTAGCATTGGCGGGTGGACCTAATCAGGAAGCAGATTTAAATGATGTTATTGTTGTAAGACGTGATGGTGAACGAACATTGACACGAAAAGTTGACTACAAATCCTTGGTCGAAGGTTATCAAAATGATAATAACCAGCTTCTGTTGCCAGATGATGTTGTGTATGTTCCACGCTTGGGGTTGTTTACTGCCGCACAGATTAGTGACAATATTCGTCGTATTTTGATGTTTCGGGGATGGCAAATTGGTGATACAAATGGGACATTTTAATTTATGAATACCATGGATACAGCCAAGCCGGTAGAAACTTGGGTCAGAACAATGCTTTCGCATATTTTTGGCAGGGCACGTGTGGTGTTTATGGTAGCGGTGTTTTCTGCTGTTTGCGCAGGTTTAGCAGCAAGTATTCTTCCTTCAATATATTCAGGTGATTTTTCCATTCTGATCAAAGCGCCGGAACTTGATCTCAGTTTAGTTGGACAAAATACAGATATTTCATTCAAACCGGGCCAAGTTGGATCTTATATTATTGCTGATGAATACCAAATTCTAACAAGTCACGGGTTGTCTGAAGCAGTAGCTGAAGTTTATTTAGCCAGGGGCTACCCATTTCCAATTGATGGTTATTTGCGCTCCATCATTTCCTGGCTGCCTTTTCGTTTTATATCCCCTGCAAGAAGTAATCTTCACTATCATACCAAAGTGCAGCAATATCATACCAAAGTGCAGCAATTGGCTGATTATTTGAATTCCAAATTCAAAGTCACCCCGATTATGAAATCTGATGTTATCAAGGTTGAAATGCGCCATCACAATCGTCAATTCTTATCCCGGGTTTTGAATATTCTGGCGGAAGAACTGTTTCAGTACAGAAAAAAAATCTGGTTCAATGAGAAAGCCCAAAGTTTTTTTACTGATCAATCATCAGAGCTACTTTCTCAGTGGGCTGAAACGCAACAAAAGATACAGTCTTTAAAGTCCAAAAGTCACGAGATTAGCCCGATTGCCGAAAAACAGGAACTTGAAAAAAAAGTGGTGGCGAATATTGCCAGGATTCAAGAGCTAAATACCCAAATCAATGAGTCATATAAACGGTTTGAATACATAAAGAAGTTGCCACTTAAAAAGGCACTTACTTATCAGATCAGAGAAGCTCAAGGAAGTCGGCTGTTTTGGCAACTGGAAACAGATATTGGTGAAGCAAAGTCAAATATTCAAGCACTCCGTTCAATTCATTTGAAAAGCTCTCCAGTCATGAAAAAAGCGCTTAAACATATTTACAGTCTTTATCGCGAATATAAGACTCTCAAAATAGGACTCATTCAAAACACTATACAGACATTGGAAACTGAGCGCGATGTAATTAAGAAAAATAATGCTCAGCTAGGAAGTAAATTAGTAAAGTTAGGCCATTCGGCTCAGGAAATGCTAGTGCTAGATCAGAAAATTAATTTGCTTCGTAATCAGCATGAACTTTATCAAAGCAAAACTTCGGAAATTGATGTGCAAAACCGTTTACGTAGCGCATCAGGTGGTGCCATTAGGCTTATTTCCCCTCCTAGGGTTAAATTGAAACCTGTTTGGCCAAATAAAACAATTATCATTTTGGCGGCAACATTGCTGGCTGTTGTGTTAACCATACTAGTGACAGTGGTTTATTGGTCAATGAGGGATACAGTGACTGTGCCCGAGGAAATTGTGAAAGACCTCGGTTTGCCCGTACTCGCTTCTTTTCCTTTGTTTATGGCAAATGAGACAAAGCAGGCAGAAGTATTGCGGGGAGAGTGATTGTCTTGATAACAAATAATTTTTTTTAAAATGAAATACCTTCTTTTTCAGCCCAATCGTCAAAACTAGTAATATTTTGCGTATAGGAAATCAGAGTGCGGGATCAATTACGTACCAAGATAGTATTACATGACAGCCCTTTAGGGTTGGTCATGATCTCTGTTATAGCTGCCAGTTTGATTGTAGTCATGGTCATTGTAGTAAGTATGGCTATGCAAGATAAACAACACTACTTGTTGTTGCTACCAATTGGAATTGTAGTAGGGTATTTGGGATTCGTTTTTCCGCAGATTACCTTGTTGGTGGTCGTCGCGTTAATTCCTATGAATAGTTTTGCTGGATTCCTTGGGGTTTCCAAGCTGGTAACACTGTATAAAATTTTGTTCCCGATTGCTCTTGTATCCTTCTTGTTGGGCCGAATAACAGGCCGATTTCGTCCCCTTGCTTTTCAAACATTGGATTATTGGATTATTGCCTGGGTTTTATTGGACTTTGTGTTGAGTTTTTTTGCTCATAATCCGTTTGAGGCTTTTAATTTTACCCGGCGTTTCGTGAGTATGGCCCTGTTGTATTTTGTCTTGAGCAGGATTTTTACTGATATCAATTGGAATAGACGATTGCAGAAAACGATAGTTTATGCAGCATTGGTATCTTCATTGTTTAGTATTTTAATGCATGGCTCAGAACAAAGTTCCTTGGAGCTCGAACGTATGACAGGAGCCACGGACACATCACCCAATATTTTTGCGGTCAGTCTGATTCCTCCGATGTTGTTTTCGATCGTTTTTATCATGCAAAAAACATCAGTGATACGCATAGTGTTTTATGCGTCAATTGCATTGGTGCTGTTGATCGCCTTTACGCTGACTTATTCGCGTTCGGCGTTTCTGGTGATTACGATTGCCGGTGTTACTAGTCTTTGGATTTGGAGGTCAAAGTTATCGGCAAAACATTGGCTTGGACTAGGAGCTGGTATCCTAATAGCCTTGCTTCTGATTCCTTCTAATTTCTGGGATCGCATTGCGACATTGACACAATTTGGTTCAGAAGGGTTTGTTGATTACTCTTTATGGCGCCGAGAAAACTATATTAAAGTTGCTGCAAATATGTTTGCTTCAGCCCCTTTATTTGGTGTTGGGCCAGGAAATTTTTTACCTCTCCATGCGATGGCTGAATACCAGACTGAGCCATCCCTTATCGGTGTTGCAAGACAGCCACATAATGCTTATCTTCAGATGACAACAGAAACAGGGCTTGTCGGTTTAACTGTTTTTATCAGTACCTTGGTGGCTGCGCTGAAATCAGCCAGGGTATTTTTAAAGGCTGGGGATGCTAACTTTTGGTTAGCCAGTGCTTTGTTTCTTTCTATGACAGCTTTTTCGGTAATGGGTTTTTTTTCCCATTTGCTTCTAGATAAAAATTTCTGGATTATTTTGGCAATGATCAGAACACTTCCTGAACTGAAACAACATCAAAGCTAAATAATGACTAATATGAATAAATTGGAATTAAACAAAAGTGAATTACAAAATGCATTGAATCAAAAATCTGGAAGTTTAATATCTGAAAGTGCGGCAATAGTTTATTCGCTGAATACGTATCGTATTAAAAGTAAAGCAAGTGTTTTTGGTTTTATCAGTGCGCGCAGCGGTGAAGGCACAACCTATAGCGCTGTTGCAGTTCTGGAAGCTTTGCCGAAATTGCTGGGGGACGTATCAGCAGTGCTTGTTGACGCCAATTTAAGTCATACTGATCTTTCTTATCAGGTCGGTTTTCCAAAAAAAGGCTGGGCGAATTGGTTGGCGAATGAAGCAAGCTATGACATCGAAGATGTGGTAATTACATGGAAAAATACGGCGGGTCTTGGTGTGCTTCCCGTTGGTGTCAATTCAAATTTTGTTGATAAAAAATACATTGCTAAATTTGTTGATGTAATCGCGTTACTTAAAACAAGCTTTGATTTTATCCTGCTAGACTGCCAGCCATTCTTCAGCGATAAATTGTCAAGTCAGTTTTGTCTGGGTTCAGATAAGGTGGTAATCGTTATTGAAGCAGAGAAAACTCGAAAATTTCTGGTCAGAATAATGATGGAAGAGCTACAAGAAATGAAAATAGATACTCTTGGGTCTATTCTAAATAAACGCAGGTACCATATTCCACAGTGGCTTTATAAACACCTTTTTTAGCCTTTTAGGATACTGGTCTCTCAGATCAGGTTGTTTTTTTCAAAATCAAAATATTACCGTATGAAAAATATGGGATCTTGACTTGTTGAAACCAAAAATGGTTAAAGTTATGAATAATTCTTTTTAATATTGGTGAAGAGCATTTCCTGTAGAGTTCTGTAAATTGGCCAGACAAATGGTGACTGATGAGAAAGCCATTACTTTCAAATGTGCTCTTTAACCATTTGATATTGGCCTGTCTTGTCAAGAATTTTCCACTCGCTGTCTCCTTCCAGCATTCCAAACCAGCTGGCGTCATTTTTACAGCCATATTGTTGTTGTCTAATAATAGATTTAGGTTTCTGAAAATTATCGATTGAAGTGAACGCATATTACCCTCACTAATAATTAATATCCCACCTTTTTTTAAAACCCGGCTCAGTTCTGAAATGGCTTGTTC
>JALXCS010000019.1 GCA_026990815.1 Methylomonas sp.
GTATTCAGGTGCTCCTCAGATTCTCGGCACTGTTTTTCAAAACAACGGTGCTGATGCAATCCATTCTCAATATGCCAACCCGTATATTTCAGGAAATTCTTTCATTGCTAACGTTGGCTGTGGTGTAATAAATGTTACAGGTACTATAATCATAACTGCAGAGAACAACTGGTGGAATCATAATAGTGGCCCTCTAGATTCTTCAGATGATACAGCTACTGGAGGTTTTTATAATCCTTCCGGCTTGGGTGCCTGTGTCAGCAATTATATTGATTATCAACCGTGGTCCACGGTTAGCCTCATAGACAGTGATGGTGATGGAATAACTGATGTTGAAGAAACTGCCAACTACGGGTCAGACCCTTTTCTTAGTGATACAGACGGAGATGGTATTACAGATGGCATCGAACTAACATATTGGGGTGATGACTGGAATGAAGACATTGATAACGATGGATTAGCAAACAACGCTGAATACGATAGATTAACCGATCCATGGATGAGCGACACGGATAATGATGGCGTTAGTGATTTTTCCGAAACCAACAGTAGTGTGTATATTGATCAATCAAACCGCGGAACCAATCCTTTAAACCCCGATACAGACGCAGACGGTCTGCGGGATAACGAAGAAGAGCTAATCACCCTGTTTGATGGGTTCGAAACAGGTAATTTCTCCGCATTGGATTGGGCGCATCAGGGAGATCAGGACTGGGAAATAACTGCCGCTACGACACAAAGCGGCTCATTTGCCGCGCGCGCGCCTGACACATTGATTCACGATCAAGCGGCTGTTTTAATCCTGACTTTCCAGATTCCGAAAGACGGTATCTTTTCCTTTGGTTATAAAGTTTCATCCGAACCAAACAAAGATGTATTGTTGCTATTCATAAATGATACGCTTGTTCAAGCATGGAGCGGGGAAATAGATTGGTCAACATATTCTACAATCTTGTCAGCTGGTGTATACGATATAAAATTCGTCTATCAAAAAGATGAAGATAATCATATACCAATAGTAATAGAGTCTATCACATCAGGAGATTTTATAGGTGAAATTAGAATAGATGAAAATCTGCTTAAGTATGATAACAACCTCAAACAAAATAGATTTTTCAAAAATAAGTATTGACAATTCAATTTTATTAACTAACTATTTAGAAAAAGAAAATATTACTTTAACTGATAATTACTTTATTATTCCTTTTAGTAAAATCAATTCCTTTTTAAAAGAATTTAACACTTATTTATCTGATAATGGATATCCATTTGCAAAAATAAAATTAACAAATATCGTTTTGTACCCGCTACTATCATCTCGTATTTTCCGCTTCCGGATGTCCATATCGCAATCTTATAAGTACTTGTCGAGCAAGATCATCACGTAAGTCTTCACGGATCAAACGCTCCTCTTCAGTTTTCCCTAGTACAAATTCTGAGTCATATATCTGCGTTTTATCAACTTGCAGACGTTGCTTTGGTAGTAATATTCCCCCATCTTTTGCCCTTACTTCATAATCAAGTCTAGTAAATATCAAAAATTCTCTTACTTCCCTATTTTTGCCGTAACCAACCACTCGTTTACCTTCTTGGTAATTAGTGATATACAACAGTGATTCCTCTTGATGATCGGCACTTGGTATCAAGCGTAATTCATTACCTGTATTTTCAAATGCTTTACGTAACGCTAATGTAAAAGCACTATCAATGGCAAGCCCTTGAAGCATCATCGTTTGAAATACAACAGGGAGATCAGCCTTCCCTCGAAGATGAAAATTCCCCCCTGTACACGCTGAAAGCAAGGGAATAGCAGTTAAACAAGCCATTACTAGCCACCTTGCATATCTACTTTTCATTATACCCTCTAATTTGCCACAATGTTAACTAAACGCTTCGGAACAACGATGACTTTACGTACTGTTTTTTCAGCAATAAAACGAATGACATTTTCATTGCTCTGTGCCAATTGTTTAATCTGTGACTCATCTGCATCAGCAGGTATTTTTATCTTAGCACGCACTTTACCATTTACTTGTACGACCATATGAATCACATTTTGTTCAAGAGCAGCCTCGTCAACCTGTGGCCAAGAACTATTGATAATAAGTTTATCATGCCCTAACATTTGCCATAAATGTTGACAGATATGAGGAGCAATAGGTGAAAGCATTAATAAGATACCTTCAATTGCCTCACGCAATACTTTGCGCTCCTTTTCATTTTTTGTGACAAATTTATTTAGCTCATTCAGCAACTCCATATTTGCAGCAATAACGGTATTAAAGGTAAAACGACGACTCATATCATCACTAACTTTTTTAATTGTTAAATGTAATTTTCGCCGTATGTCTTTAGCGTGAGCAGATAATGCAGCATGATCACCCACTGCCTGCATTCCCTTATTACTGACAGCAGTATCAGTTTTAGTCTGTGTAACCTCCTGTGTAATATAGGTATATACCAAACGCCATAAACGATTAAGAAAACGTTGTGCGCCTTCTACACCTGAATCAGACCACTCCATACTTTGATCAGGTGGTGCAGCAAACATAGAAAATAAACGCAACGTATCAGAACCATAACGTTCAATCATAAGTTCTGGATCAATACCATTGTTTTTAGATTTAGACATCTTACTAGTGCCAGCAGAAACGACTTTTTCACCTGTTTTCTTTAATGTAATACTTGATACTTGACCTTTTGCATCTTTCTCAATAACATGATCAGTCAATGCTTGCCATTCTTT
>JALXCS010000020.1:0-17888 GCA_026990815.1 Methylomonas sp.
TCTTTATCCAAGTAAACTCAATACGTTTTGTGGTATTGAATTCGCTTGCGCTAGCATCGCGGTACCTGCTTGTTGCAAGATTTGCGTCCTTGTTAACTCGGCAGTTTCAGCGGCAAAATCTGCATCAAGGATTCGACTTCTTCCTGCCGATAAATTTTCTGAATAATTCTGCAAATTGGAAATCACCGCATCAAATCGGTTTTGTACCGCTCCATAGGTTGAACGAGTAGATGCAAGAGCAGAAATTGCCGTATCCAGCTTGTCTATTGCCGCAGATGCATTTGCAGCATCATTAACATCCACAATTCCCGTTGCGGCAAGGTCTGCAGAAAATCCACCACCAGCCGATAACGTGGTTTCCAGTGCGACCCCAGTCACTGTAATTTGATTATTTGTCTGCCCTTTGGCACCAACTTGAAAAGTTAAATTTCCACCGGCACTCAATACAAACTTTCCGTTATATTCAGTTGTTGTCACTATTCTGGAAATCTCCTGAGTCAACTGATCGACTTCTAATTGTAAACCATCCCGATTTTCAGTCGTGGCGTTAGCTGATTGCACAGCAATTTCACGAAGACGTTGCAAGTTATTGCCAATTTCAGCCATCGCTCCTTCAGCTGTCTGAGCTAATGATATACCATCCGCTGCATTTCGAACTGCCTGATTCAGCCCTCTAATATCGGAAGTCATCAATTCAGCCGAAAAAAGTCCCGCCGCATCATCTTTTGCACTGTTGATACGTAAACCTGAAGACAATCGCTGCATAGATGTCGCAAGATCCATTTGTGATTTACCCAGGTTTCTTTGCGCATTAAGCGATGCAATATTCGAATTTACAATTAAAGCCATTAGTGTTCTCCTGTTGAGTTTAGATTCACATTATTTTTTAATGCGATATTAATTTCAATCAGGGTAACGGCCATTCGAAAAATAACTTTAGGAAATTATTGGTTTCTCCTCCTGATTCATTAATAACTGTGAATATGTTCTCACTATTCGGTTGAAATCAGGTTTTTTCTGCGTCATTTTACTGAAGTAACGACAAAGCTCCTTGTGGAATCTGGTTAGCCTGCGCCAGGATTGAAGTACCAGCCTGCTGCATAATTTGCGCTCTGGTTAACTTTGCAGTTTCCACAGCAAAATCCGCATCCATAATCCGGCTTCTTGCCGCCGATAAATTCTCGGAATAATTTTGTAGATTTGAAATAACTGCCTCAAAACGATTTTGTACAGCACCGTAAGTAGCACGGGTTTCAGCAATTTTTGCGATTGCAATATCAAGATTATTTAAAACACCGAATGCATTTGCTGATGTAGTAATATCTACAGTTCCAGTTGCGCTTAAATCTGCACTGTAGCCACCAGAAATACCAATAGTATCTTGAATCGCCGTTCCAGAAACAGTCACTTGATTAGTTGTTTTACCATCTGCACCAACCTGAAATGTTAGTGTATTGCCAGCACTTAGAACAAATTTTCCATTGAATTCTGTGGTTTGGATAATTCTTGAAATTTCCTGGGTTAATTGGTCTACTTCTTTCTGTAATCCAGTACGGTTTTCCGTTGTATCGTTAGCTGCCTGGACAGCAACTTCCCTGATTCGCTGAATATTATTGGCAATCTCAGCTAACGCGCCTTCTGCAGTTTGGGCCATGGAAATACCATCGGCCGCATTCCGGACCGCTTGATTTAAACCCCGAATATCAGATGTCATCAACTCACTTGAATATAAGCCTGAAGCATCGTCCTTAGCGCTGTTAACACGTAAGCCAGAAGATAACCTCTGCATGGCAATATTAAGATCACCTTGAGATTTACCGAGATTTCTTTGTGCATTCAAAGATGCCATATTTGTATTGACAACTAAAGCCATAAATTTTTCCTCTTAAAATAACTGTACGAGTTCAAAAATGAATTGTTAAGTACAATACAGCTATCTCCATGCCAGTTTTTTATTTCTATTGACTATCAATATGTTATATATTTTATTGGCTTTTTCTGTCAATTGATTGCCGCTTTACCGGCAATTTTGTGCCTGTCTTCCTGGCGATCATGTTTCGGGCTCAAGGCATCCAGCCAAAGCTGGAGATTGTTTTCCAGCATATAGTTTTGTTTGACCCATTCTTTTAAAATATCCCCCTCGACAGCTAAATTATCAAGGTTGTCAATTGCTTGACGAATTGCTGAAACCCATGCTTCTGAGGAATTTTCCACACAGGTAACTGGGGCTTCTCGATAGGGAAAAACATTAGAGCAAATAACCGGCCAACCCAGAATTCCATATTCGAGTAACCGCAAATTACTTTTTGCTTCATTGAAACGGTTGTCTTCCAACGGAGCAATAGCCAAATCCAGGTTTAGACTGGCCAACACTTTTGGATAGTCTGAAATTTTGACTGGCTCATGGAACTCTTTAATATAAGGTCTAATTTCGTCAGGACACATACCCATAAATACCCAGTCAACATCATCTGACGTTTTCTTGACAACATCAATAATAATTTCCAGATCTCCCTGATGTTGTAACGCACCGGCCCATCCTACCCTCAATTTTTCACTTTGACGCCTTTTTGATTCAAGCTCAAGCCAAGCGCTATTTTCCAGCGAATTCGGTACAATGATGACATCACTTATCATTTCCTGACAAAATTTCGCTAATGGCTTTGTTGAAACTATTGCTCTGTCACAAAATGACAATGCTTTTCGCACCCTTGATTTTGCATCCCTGAAATTGCGTTTCATGGTTTTGTAGGCAGCACTTTTTTCAGGTATTTGATTAACCAAGTCGTCAATCATGTAAACAATAAATATTTCAGGGAGTAACTGCTTACATTGCTGCAAAAGTTTCAATTGCGGATCGCTTAATACCGAATGCATGACTAAAACATCAGGTTTTAACCGGGCAATTTCAGATAATGAAAAAACTCTTTTCTCTGTTCCTGAAAGTCGAACATATTCGCATTGGGCTAATCCTCTGTTTCGTAAAGCATTAAAAGGCTGGATAACACGATAATCACCTGCCCCTCCATCGAGAGGGACACCTAAAACCCTTAACCGGTCATGAAAATTGACATCCCAGTTACTTGGCATTGACAAAACAACACTAAAATCTGGTTTTACCAAACTTAAATGGTGATTATAAGCTGGATCCTTCGCAATAAAATTTCGCCATTTTTTAAACACTGCTTGCTGCTCTGCCATGAACCTTTCGGCTGTCTCTTTAGATGATGGTGTACTATTCTGGCTAATACTTCCATAGTGAATCAATGTGGAATAGGGTGTCCATACATTACGAAAACCAGCCTCCTTTATCTTCAAACATAAGTCAACATCATTAAAACTAACAGCAAATTGTTCTTCATCCATCCCACCAACAGATTGATAAATCTTTTTGCTTATTAACTGACAAGCACCAGTAACAGCCGAAAAATTTTGAACTAACTGGGCGCGGCCAAGATACCCGGGTTCTTTTAAATTAATAATCCCATTGTAGGGATGATCAGCAAAATCATGCAAGCCCATAATAATACCAGCGTGTTGCAATAACCCAGTCTCAGGATAAACTAGCCTTGCTCCAACCACTCCCACATCTTCACGCATGGCATGCATAATCATCCTATCAAGCCATTCTTTATGAAGAACTTCAGTATCATTATTCAGCAACAGAAGATAATCTCCACTGGCCTGATCAGCTGCAAAATTACAAATCGCAGAAAAATTGAAAGCATGTGGATATTCTAATATCTTTATCTGGTTATTATATTTTTCCTTCAATTCAGAATAAAATTGGAATACATCAGGATCAGAGCTTTGATTATCTACAATGATAACTTCATAATTTAGGTAGTCAGTCTTATTAAGAACTGATTCGACACAAGGCGCTAAAAATTCAAGCTTATCTTTGGTCGGGATAATAATAGAAACTTTAGGCTGTGATTGGTGGTGATAGTCAATTCGGAAACTGTTGACAAAATAGCCTGGACTAACGGTCGCATTTATTGAATTTCTTTGTAAATGCCGATAAATAGAATTTTGCAGATCGTTTTCCTGAAATTCCTGTTTCGAATATGTAGATTTATGAAACAGTACTTCTGCTAAATGTCCAATTGCCTGTTCACCATACTGATCATACGCCCTGAAAACGACATCATAAAACTCCGCATTAGGCACACTCTCATATCCACCGAGTTCCAGTAAACATTTTTTTTCAACTAGACCAAAATTACCAACATAAGGAGTCGATCGCAACAGATCAAGATTAAAATCAGGTTTAAATTTCGGGTTTAATCTTTTACCATCAGTTTCAATTTCATCCTCATCGGTATAAATCAATTTCCAGTCAGGTTTTAGATTGATATAGTCGCCAAATAAAGACATCGCATGATAAGGTAATCTTACGCCAGCTTCAATTAAGCAAACCCAATCAGAATCTATATTTTTTATAGCCTGATTCAATACATCGTAAGGAGATGCATCTCCAGAAAATCGAATCCAGTTCAACTGTTCCTGCTCAGAAAAAATCGGGTCTGGTTCAGGACCATCTGCGATAATGGTTAATCGCCAACCTTGATAAAGTTGCGCGGCTAATGAATCGATAGTATCCGCTAACAATGCTTGTTCTTGAGGATACAAAAACATAATAAAATGAATAACCGGTTGTACTTTCCAGGACAGCGCCATCCTTTCAGCAAATATTTGCCCATCAATTTCGAGTAAATCATGTGCATTTACCCAGTTTTTATACTGCCGGTTAGATTTATATTGTTCAACAAACCAAATCGTTTCCAAAAACTCATTGTCAGTTTTGTTGATATCGTAATATTCGCGCATCATTGATAACATTTCATCTAGATTGCCGTGAGGCGAATGAGAAATATAACACTCACTTTTGTCAATCTGCTCAATAATAAAATTTGCAACAGTGCCTATGAAATGCTGCTTCTGTTGTTCGCTTAACAATTTATGGTTTGCCAAAATTTGTCTGGCAATTGTCGGTAAACTAATACCTGTGGTCTTGTATATTGCTAGAGCCTGTGCAAGAAGATCATCAGATGATTCAGCATTAGTTTGTAAAACTGGCAATCGATAACGATTATTGTATTTGCGCCTTATCTGAATTATTTCTTCAGTTGCCCTACTTGTATTTCCAGATAATGAATCTGTGGTATTCCAAAATAATCCTGTCACTAGTGGAATATGTTTCAAATCAAATTGTTCACCAATCCTGATCCAAAAATCCTGGTCACCAATTGCCAGAAATTGTTCATCAAAATAGCCAACCGTATCATGGACAGCTCTTCTCCACATCGGATTAGGACCAACCAAACAATTTTCTTTTAATTCTTCAAAACTGTATTCAGGCCATTTCATCATTCCTGATAACGTGTGATTGTCAAAGGTTTGATGTGGGATTTCTGTCATATAACTGTCACCATAAACCAACATAACCTCTGGAGATTCCTGCAATGCTTTGAGAAGGTTTTCACAAGCATTTTTACTCAAACGATCATTGGTGCTCATTGGCATGATAAATTCACCTGAAGCAGCTTTAATAGCTATGTTCCATGCGGCATAAATGCCTATCCTTTCCCGTGTCCGAATATACTTGATATTAGGGAATTTCTGTTGATACGGCCCGATGATTGTTTTTTCATTTTCTGGGGAATTAGCATCAACAATGATGATTTCTATTTGTGAAAAAATAGTTTGATTAACTAAATCATCAAGACATTCTCTCATAAATGCTTCAGATGCATACGTTGAAACAATTACCGAAACAAGAGGATCAAGCTGATTAATGTTATTTGTGATACCGATCTTTTCATCGTTTAAACATTGATGATTAGTGTTGGGAATTATGTTATGTTGATAAATGTTCGAAAATAATTCGGGAAGTTGAT
The DNA here is from genome assembly GCA_026990815.1 of Methylomonas sp. Classification (GTDB taxonomy): domain Bacteria; phylum Pseudomonadota; class Gammaproteobacteria; order Methylococcales; family Methylomonadaceae; genus JALSJK01. The sequence goes on from JALXCS010000020.1 coordinate 5,901, forward strand.
CTGCCTCGAATGCAATGGTAGAAGTAATTTCATTGATATTCGTAATTGCTGCTGTATTTTCTGGATCCAGGGTCAATACTCTTGAAGTTGCTGCCACGCCCAGTGAGCGACGATTACTTTCCCAGGCAGCGACACCCAAGTTATTAAGGAATAAAACATCATCAGGATTCTCCTTAACGAGAGCTTCCCATGTTTTTAGTGAGTCGTTAAGGTAATCTTGACCAACTCCGTACTGAAACTCTGCCTTGAGATTCATTAATTCTGGATGATTGACGTTTTCCTTTAATAAGCCATTGAGCGCCAAAATAGCTGTACGTTTTTGGCCAGATTGATAGAGTTCTATAATTTCAGAAATCTCATTTTCAAACTCATCTAATTTCTGATTTACACCCTGATCGCATACTGGTTGCGAACTTGACAGTTGTGCCAGGAAACGTTTGTTGACAAAAAGTGCATCGCCATGCACCTGAGTATTCAACATATCTCTAAAACCAATAAACTCAAATTCTTCAGACAAAAGTTCCTTAATATCATCCAACAACCTGCCCCCTTGATACATTTCTACCAGACTAACTTCAGTATATATAATCTTGACCTTACTGAGTTGCTCAGAACTTAATCCAGACAGAACTTTGTATTCTGCTCCCTGAACATCGATATACAATAAATCTGGTATTATATTTTCGTGCTCCTGAATAAATTGATTCAGAGTAATTTGTTGAACCTGAATTTCATCACTGTAATCAACTGATGGAAAGATTTTTTTGTGTTCAGCTAATGGCAACAAAGAACTCGATTGAAAATTGTTGGCAATATTGAAAATTGTCCGTCCAGTTTCATCAGATACAGCAAATGGAAAAATTTGGGCTCTTTTATCACCCGCCACTTTTTGTCTCAACATCTCAACAATTTTAGGAACCGGCTCAAACAAAAACAGTTTTTTTAAATTAACAAAGGTTTTGTTAAACCACTCTTGTTCCTGAAACAAATGACATCCCACAAAAAATGTGGTTTCTACTGCTGATGCAATCTCCTTATTTTCTAGAAAATCTTCCAAACTATGTTCAGGCTTGAGCACCCAATCACTAGTTTCAATTTTTCCCACTTTTTCTGTTTGTTGGGCCAGATAATAACCCCACTGATGATCTAGTTTGTTAACATTAAAACTTGAAAACTCAGGCTGTTCCTGATTATCCCCTTGATAAAAAATAAAACCATGCTCATCCAAGCTTATTGTATTATCCATACCAAACTGGAATGAAGGCAGAACAGCAATCACCCTAGCCACCATATCTCTGAGTGTTTTGCAATAAGGTAAATAAATTTCTCGAAGCAAATATGAATTTAAAGGGTAATGCTTATGGACCAAAGGGATAAAAATATTATTGTTGACCACAGCAAAAGCACTGTAATGAAAAAACACAACTGGATTTCGATCAACGGTTAATTGTTTCAGAGAATTAGTATCATATTGGTACTGTCCGTAATTCCAAGGGGCCAATCCAATACCAGGATGCTTTGATATTTTTACACCTGAAAATAAATCCGGCCAGGAATCGAGATATTTTTGATCGCCCATACGATCTTTTTCAAACTTTAAAAAACACCATTCAATACATTTTTCTCGCCACCATCGTAAAACCTTGAAGGCGTTGCTATCACGCCTAAAACCAAGTAACCCAACATTAAACTTGCCACAACTTTCCTCCAAATGTTTAAGTTCAGGTGAATAATTATGCCCATGAATAAATACTGAAGAGCTTCCTACCTCCTGAAAAATAGCATCAGTAGAAGAAAAAAAATATAAATCTGCATCTAGGTAAGTCAAAAAATCAATCTCGGGATTATTCTCCAGAATCCTTAGTATAATCGTCGGTGTTGCAGTCCAGTAATATTCAACCAGAGTTCTCCCTTTTCGACTGGATAGAAGTGTAGCATCTCTTTTCTCGATATCATGAAACGGGATGATAACCACATGCTTTGGGGCTATCTCTTCAAGAAGGATTCGGGAAATTTCATCCATACACACACAAAATATTACAAAATCATTTTTTTCATTTCTATTAACTGAATCAATGAGTGCTAAAGCTCGTACCAGATAAGCCTTGTCAAAATAGGTGCAATAGAATCGTTTCATTTCATTTCCTGGAGTGGGGTATTTTTGTCATTCGGTAAAAAGTATTCTTAATTTTCAATGCGCGGCTCACCTTTAGCCATCCATCTTTATCAATGTTCTTTTAAAAACATAAGTCACATCATATTCATCACTCATCTCATTGACACTAATCTCATAACAACCAATCAGCTCAAAACCAAGATTAATCACAGCTAGAACAATCTCATTTTCATTGAATCTAATTTCAAAAGTATCAATACCATAAGCCGTTTTGTTAAAGAAACGTGTTTCTTTTTGTCTTGAGATAGGGGTTCGATGCAATACGATATATTTATCGGCAATACGTGTCGTTTCGGTGAGGTGAGATAAATAATGTTTTACATGTAGCAATACACAGGAAGAAATAACAATTTCGAACTGACGACTTGCAAAAGGTGTATTGGCACCATCCGCATTACAGAATTTAGCTTTCGGGTAATAGTTTTTTGCCATTTCCAGTAATGGCTTTGAGAAGTCAACACCTAAATAATCAATTTCCAAACCAAGCAGGTATTCAAGAATTTCATAATAATAGCCACTGGCACAGCCAATCTCTGCAACTTTGCAATGATTGCTGGCTATTGATTTCAAACTTTCCGCAAGAACATGATAATGAAACGGAATGTTATTTTCATACAGACCTTTTAGTTCCTTCTGGATTAGAGCCCTTTGCCTAATTGGGATCATGTTACTTTTCCAGGCTATTTCCTGACTTTCAGAAATATCAGAAATTGAAGTGTCAGTATAATTGCAAGACACTGCTTCCAGATCAACTGGTAGAGGTCTTTCATACCATTTATACCTTAAGTGTCTTTCCAATATTTCAGCAGTTTTGGCCAACCTAGCCTGATAGCAGTGTTCCCTCAGGGTTCTTTGTTGTCCTTGCTTAGCAATTTGTGCTGCATGTTCTGGATGTAACAAGAAATAATGAATCAGCGCAATACATTCTTCTGAGGATCGATAAACTACGATTTCCTTACCAATTTCGAACAATTCGTCCAGATTGTCCTTATAATCGGTTATCAATAACACCCCGCTGCCTGTCGCTTCAAATAACCTCATATTGTTTGCATAATTTTCAGCGACATCAATATGCCTATTGATAGTTATTTTAGAATCCTGTAATACCTCAAACATTTCCCTACCCCAAACTTCACCATGATGTTTTGCTCTAATTGGCGAATCATCAGAGAGTGATTCCAGCCCGTATCCCCAAAATTCAATAGGGGTATTTAATGCCAGTTGTTCGAGTAATTTTGTCCCTTCGGTATGGGCGATGGAAATACCACCAACAAAACTTACATCGTGGTTTCTCGATTGCCAGTCCTTTTCTCCCTTCAATTCTTCGCTAAATGCCAAGGGCTGGTAATACGCGGTAATTCCCTGATTACGGAACCGTTCCACAAAATGTGGAAATGATGAAATGATGATATCGAATGCTGGTAAATTTGCGTTTGCCGGGATGGGGGACGCAATTTGACCAATGATTAAGCGAGTGTATACTTTCAAGGCGCGGAAAATCTCGGGCGTTGCATAATTCAAATCCTGAAAATAAACAACATCCGGTCGTAATTGTTTTATTTGTTCAACCAGAATATCCAGCAGGTCTTCTTGATGACAACCTTTTTCTTTTGCCCAGGCTAATTGCAGTGGCTCACAGTTAATAATCAAATCTTCTGCTTTCCATCCAGAACTCTGAATCCCTTTTGAATAAAAGTCACTATCACCAAATTTTTCCATTCTTAGTGACTGTAATTGTTGCTGATAAGTATTTTTTTCTAGCCCGGGATTTTTCTGATAATGACTTTGAAGAAACCCGGCATAGTATGTATTCAGAAACACACAAACAGGGGTTTTATTGGAGTCAATACTGGAGTTGTATTGCTGAGGCTCAGATAAAGAGGTCTCAATCAAAATAGTTGCAGGTAATTGGCATTGCAGTTTTTTTAATAGTTCCTCTGCATAATACCTTGACTTACACATAAACAAAGTAGAAAGATAACCTTCAGAGTATACGTCTGGGTTGATAATTCGTATTGTAAATGCCTGCTCAGGTATTCCGGGTATATATTCTTGACGTTGAGCATCATGTAAAATCATCACGCCCTGTTCTTCCAGAACTTTCCAGCCTATTTTCATACATTCAACACGCGCACGTCCATCGACAATAACAATATTAAAAGGCTGTAAATCGGATTGGGATGGGTAATTAATATAATTTTCGAACTGTTTATACGTGCCATCATCTTTTCCCTCAAGATAATCAAGATCATTTTGTATGTGTTTGACCATGACACCAGGACTGGAAAATTTTTCTAGCATCTTTGCTACTTCCTTGTACCAATCGAGACTATGTTCCAAGGCTAACCAATTGCTTTTCTGCTGAGTTAACCCGGAAAAAAATACGGTACTAGCACCACTTCCCCATTCGAGGACTCGAATAGGATAATCAAACAATTCAATGCATTCCATGATCGCTCTGATTTCATGGCAGTCCATGAAAGGAACAACTTGAAATCGATGACTATGTTTTTGGTTCATTGTTACTTCCTGTTTAATAACTGGCCAAGGACATGCTTTGTCATACGCATAATTTCATGCTTATTTTAAAATAGCGCAGATATAAAATGCCGAAGCCAAATAAATTACTTGTTCCAGAATTACTAGCAGATTTCAGGCCAACATAGAAATAACTAACAGGGAGACGACCAGAAAGGAAACCTGACCACTATCGATGAAAAAAATTAATGAAAAACCTGATTAATAGCCCGGATGAATATACCATTCACGTTCAAGAATGCCCGTTTTGAGCGAGTAGATTTTCGTGAAGGGCTAGGCGTAGAACTGCAGGAATAGCAATCTATTTCAAGGTTCTACAACAACGCCATTTGCGAAAATATGTACGTTGAAAATGGATATTCTTGAGCGTGGAAGGTATAGATTAGGATTTTCTGTGTGGCATCAATGGAAACTAAAGGGTTTTGTTTCTCTCAAGGTTTCAGTAGCCTTTTAAGGGAATGAAATATATTTGTCTCCTGTCTCTTCTCCATATTCCAGCTATTTCCAATAGTGTTATTAAAAGATTGACTGGCATTTTCAAGTGGCATGTTAATAAATTGTCTGGCGACATTATCATATATATCGTTAAAACCAGCTCTTTTGTCTATAAGAATTGCAGAGTAGTGTTGACCATAGATAATATTGCCAGCAATGATATTTTCAATTGGTGGAAAAAAATCCAGTGGTTTTTCTGGATCCGAAATTACTTCTGGTTCTGCGCCAGCTGACCCTAAAAGAATGCCAAAAAAGTGGAAATGGCTATTATGTCCTCTGTTATTGTCGAGAATAGAATTAAATATAATCCAGTTTCGAAAACCGCTACGAACGATTTTAATGCCATCCCCGGCGTTTTTTAAGATACTGTTTCTAATAATAAAGTTTTGTGCAGCATTGTCCAATGCTATTCCTGGGAGTTTTGAAATAGCAGATCCATCTGCCATTCTGCCAAATCCCAGGACTAAATCATGTTCTAAGTCTTGATCAGACTGGTAAGCGCGGTTACCATTAGCGGCGAAAATATTTTCAGAGATAATGTTGTTGGCCGAACCGAAATCTAGGCACAGTCCTTCCTTGTCATTATTGGAAATTTCATTGGTACGAATAACAATACCGTTTCCTCCATCAAGATAAATACCTTGTGCATGATTTTTTTTAAAGGTGTTATATTCAATAAGAATATGGTGAGGCGTTGCTTGGCCTTGAGGGAAGAGGATAGGCTGGGTTGAAATCGGATCGTGTTTTACAAGTGATATGAATAAATCAGGGATGATTGCATCGCTAATAAAAAGTGCCGCTCCTTCATTTTTAGCGGACTGCCCATTTGAAATGTTACTGTTATGTAACCAGATATGATGACTATTGTCGTTGACGACCAGGCCGCTATTTTGGCTATTGATAATATTGAGTTGATCTAATGAAATAAATTGTGATTTGCCTGAAATGGTTATACCCAAAGTTGCTTGTTTTATAGTAAGTTGGGAAAGAGAAATGCCATTAGCACTTTCAATATGAATTGCGTGAGTTGGTTTTGAAAAGGTTATGTCAGTAACTCCAGCTCGTGAAGTTGAAGGAGGGATCAACAGCGTTGGTTTTAAGTGATGAGCTAAAATTGTTACATTATTTCCATCAATGAAATGGTTGCTGTTTAAGACCAAGGTTTCATCAGCTTGTAATTCCTGCGCAATGATTTCAAATACAGTTAAATTATTTTTATACTTTGCCATGAACTTGTTCAGTTCACTTACTTTGTTTCCCTTAAAGGTTTGTTTTGAAGCAACTAATGGCCATGCTGGAAGCTTATTCTTTATGTTTTTTCTGAGAATATTTGTATAAGTTTCTGGGGTGTCGATATCACTAAGGGAAACTGGAAGTTGCTTTAACCGTTTCAAAACCTTAGCCTGGTTTAAATATTGTGATGCAAGGCTCTTGGTTGGTGCTCTTTCAATTGGAGGTAATTTATAATGAGCAAAAAAACTCTCTGAGTAACAAGGTTGCTGAAGAGTCAGAAAGAAAAGGAAGATAAAGAAAAGGTGATGTAAAATTTGTCTGAGGGTATTGCCTGTAACAAAGGTATTTAAAAAGCGGTTTAAACGTTTTGACGAACCTGAACTGGATCGTGCAAAACGTTTAAAAGAATTTTGGAGGATTAAAAAATAATTAGAATGGATGTCACTGGGTAAATTCGTGGCGGATGTATCTTTTACCCATGGTTGTTGTTGATTTTTGGTCATATGTACCATCTGCAGGATAATCTGATGCAGGTTCAATGTTCGGGACGGAAACATGGAAATAATTGACATCAATTCTACCACTAACATCGAACCAGACCTTGACAAATAAATCTGGATTATCCTCGCTGCCCCAACTGACATCATTTGGGTTTGCGTAAAAAAATCCCCAAACAACTTTGTCACCTCTACTTGTGGTATCTTGTCCTCCGAGACGCCAGACAGCATCGATTTGACCAGCTCCACCTTCTGAATTAATGGTCGCACCAATTTTTAAGTTATTGATAATGTCATTATTTGTAGGGTTTCTAGCTGGAAAGTCACCTGAATTTGGAATACCCGTTTCAAACTGTTCGTCCGCAGAAGGTGTGTTCAAACTGAAATAATGTCGTATATAGCGTCGATCCAAAGTAGTTGTACCGTTGCTGTCATAATTCTGGCCACCCGAATAATCAGTAAAAACTTCTATGTCAGGGACTGAGACATGGAAATAGTTGACATCCAGACGTCCGCTGGGATCAAACCATATTTTAACAAATACCTCTGGGTTATTTATTGAACCCCAGCTTACGTCAGTTGGGCTGGCATAAAAATATCCCCAGATCACTCTGGCGCCAGAGCTGGTGTACGAATCACCACCTAACTGCCAAATTGCATCAATTGGGCCTTTTTCTACGCTGTTGATAACAGCGCGAACCCACAGATCATCAGTTATTGAATAGCCTCGGTCTTTAGTGATGTAGAACTTGATGCTTTGAGAGGTTGAAAAGGACGGTAGTGAGAGTGTTACTTCGCCCGATGGTCCTGGGATAGCTGTTTCAGTAAAAAAAGGTGTAGTCGCATTTGGATCATAACTATTCCAGTATTCAAAGGTATATTCATACCGGTTGGATAGTCCGGGTACGGTTAAAATTGCATCATTTATATTGCCATTAATTAAATCAGCTCTTTCATCTTTTAAAAGAAATATTATGCCTTGTTTTCCATCGGTGTGGCCAATTTTGATAATAGGTGTTGTAGTTCCAGAAACATTCAAGTCTTCACTAATGCTGTGACCAAAGAAGGATGAAAAATCAATGTTATCCTGAATAAAATTATCGAGGGCTTTTTGATAATTTCTCATTTCCGCTGGTAATTTGTGGTCGCTGATCATTTCACCCGGCCATCTCAATCCGGTTCCAACTTCACCACTTGCTAGGTGCGACCAAATGATATTGTGAAAATATTGATTGTCCTCTTGAGCAGTGAAATAACTGTCATATTGTGTAGTATAAAATTTTATTGGACCATTTTCTGTATCAAAAAAAGGCTTGGGAGTAAGAGCATATGCTTGATTAAATTGCATTGCTTGTTTGACTCTGGCTGCAGGTGAAATGGTGTTATTAGCATCTTTAACTTGATACGTGGATGCCGGGTTTCCCGTCTTATTCAAGTTAGGGTCCCGAAGATCATGAAAATAAAAATGGGTTGAATTGAAATCGAAGCCTGGGTTATTAAGAATTAAAGAAACATCTGCGCCTGGCGAGAAAGAAATGTCATTTGGGTTGGTATGATCATTCATTTTCGCGTCCCATCGCACAGAGGATGAATGAAGTAAATGAGGTGTATTGAGTGAATCCATATGTGCGACCAGGGCATTTAATGTTGTTTCTCTGAGACTGAAATTTGATGAATTCCAGCCCACGGAGGCATCTTCGTTATCAAATTCATTGATTAGATCGTAACCGAGTAAATTTTTTCGATTACCAAATTCTGTGTCAAGTTTAGTTAAGATCGTCTTTAAATAATCTATATAAGCTGGGTTAAAAAAATTATCTGCACTTGCCATTGGTCCGCCTTTACTGGTACTTAACGGGTTTAATGACCATTTATTTTTATAATAAAAGGTATCAAAAGGCACAAGAATGACATTGATACCAAGTTGAGCAGTTTCATCTAATAGTCTGTGAATAAAGTTAATAGTATCGATGTTGAAGGTGATATTTCCGGAACCAGATGAGGCATCGCTAAAAAGATAGATAGGCCTATCCAGATCATAGGATTCAGCCATAATACGGATTGTGTTAACACCATGGTCTTTTAAATATTGTAAATAGGTAGTTCCTTCTCCTGGCTCTTCCTGTGAATAATTCCGGTACTGGGAGCTTGCAGCATCCCAAATGTCGCCATCATAAAATGAACGGATTCCCGGCCATGCCATGCCTTGATTGTCGCCATTGATAACAACAGGACTGCCGTCTTCTTTGCAAAAATACTGCCTACCCGGACAAATGGTAATATATCCTTGGTCTTGGGCATTACTTTTTGCTGAGGTTGTCAGTTGAACTGCTGTGATCGGGGATTGCAAGCCTCGTTCATCAATTGCTCGAATAGCAACGTAATAGCTGGTATTAGGAGAAAGGCCAATAAGCTGAATTTTTTCTTGTTCACCATTTTTTTTAGGACGGTAATGGTGTTTAAAACGTGTTGCTCGATGCCAATTACTGTCATCAATTACGGAAGTTGAAAACCTGATGTCATAGCTTTTAGCATAACCAACAGATTGATTGTCACCAGAGGCAGTAAAAATAAGCTTGGTACTGAATGCAGTTGTATCTGTTGTATTCAGGTTAGTTATTGCAGATGGCCTGATGATGTCATTTGCTGCTGAGAAAATAAAGACTGGCCAATTTTCCGGATGACCTTCTTCACCGATAAAACGGGTTATTTCGTCTTTAACCCTCTTTAAATTTTTTTCGTAGCTTGGGTCTAAGCCGCCTCCGGTATCATCTTCAATATTGGTGAAATTCATTCCAATTTCACTTCCATCTGAAGGGGGTGTTGCATTGGAGTCCCCATATAGATTTTTCCAGCTTATAGCAACTTCGACAGTGTAACCAGTATCTCTGGTGCTGTTAGTGACAGACTCAAAAGTTTTGTCATTAAGAATGCCATCATATTTAACACTGGAAATAATGTTGTCTAAAATGAGAGCGCCAACAGTTGAAGATCCATTTCCCTGGTCAAGTCGGCTTGCTGAGCCATTGGCATTGATGGCAAAAACACGATCGCTGGTCTGCAAGTTTTCATCACGACTGCGGTTGAGATCAAACTCCCATTTAACGGCATCGTCATCGATTGTGCTTATCCAGGGTGCGCCTGCATCATAGTTATCAACCCATAACTCATAATCGCTGACTTCTGCGGCTAGATAGAGGTAGTTTTCATCCCACATGCAATAGAAAACGATTTTTGCATCTTCACCAAAAAACTTATAAATGACTTTTTTTCCCAGCTCATGCCATTCATTAAATCCAATGACGCCATCTATTGTGGGTGTTCCTTGGGGGATAAAGCCACCAAAGGTTTCTGCTCGTTGAGCGCTAAGTATACTTGTACTGGTAAAGCCTAAAAACAGGGCAAGGATCAGTCTCATCATGGTATTGCTGGAGCTTGGAAATCTTAGGAGATCAAAGTATAGCGGATGATTGAGAAAAGTTTTGTTAACGAGGTAGCAGGATGGATTGATGCAGATTCATTATTTATAAATATGGTTTTATTACCAAGCCAGGATAACGCGGGAATAATCTGATAGTCAGATTGAAGGACAGCATCATATTTATTATATTGTTGAACATATTTAATCCATCGGACCAATCGCCAAGTTGAGACTTTTATAGTTTTTGCGCGAGGGATGGAATTACTTGGAGAGCCTGGTATGCGTAAATAATCAATTTTGATATCGGAACTTGATATTGCGAACAAAGCAAGTGGTTTTTGGATGTTGGTTTTGTATAAATTAATAGTTGATGGTACCAGGAGAGTTTTGATGGCTGGATCGGAAAGAATATCTGCAATTGGCCGATTCTGAGCCACGTTAATTTCTGCCTTACCTTTTTTTTGTTTACGGTAGTCCCGTATTGCTTGAATATGCAAGAGGGCTAAATCATTTTTGCCGATTATCGATAAATAGATAGCCTTCATTTTGATCCAGAAAATTTTCTTTTTTACTGTTTCAAAAGTGCTGTGCTTTTCGAGTAGATAGAGAATGTTTCTATTGTCGTAATACAATATCCAGGTTGGGATTTTTGCATGAGCTGACAGGTGCCAGATGACTGATTGAGAAGATACAAGTACCCGGTAACCAAGTTCACTAATTCGTAGACACCATTCAACATCATCAAAATGAATAAAATAATCATCCCACAGGCCGGCTTCTCTGGCGACAGATGTTTTTATTAATAATGAAGCAGCAGCAACATAATCGACATCCTGGTATTTTGGGCAATCAGACAGTTTTTTGGATAAATCAATTTTGCTTTTAATTAATTGCTTGATTTTTTTCTTTTTAAGTTTTGGTATTTTTTTCAGATGACGATGTAGATTCAGTTCTCCACGGAAGAGATCAACAAAGGCTCCCATTTCATTGATTCTCCATGGAAAATCAAGTTGCATCATGGTTGAGCCACAGATTGCAGCATCTTGTTCTTTTTCAAGTGTTTGGATTAAATAGAATAAAGTTTGATTGTGGACGACGACATCATTATCCAGTAGCCATAGATAATCAAAAGTATTTTCTTGTTGTTCAAGCGCCCATGAGATTCCAGAGTTGAATCCTCCTGTTCCACCCAGATTTTCTTTGTTTTCGATAAGTTGAATATTTGGAAATTTTTCTTTCAAGGTGATGACTGTGTCATCAGTACTGGCATTATCAACGACCAGAATACTGAATTGGGTTTGGTCAAAATCCATTTGATAAATGGAGTCAAGTAGTTGAACTACATATTTTTTTTTGTTCCAGGTGACTATGATAATAAGAACTTTTTTCATGTTTTTTTGAATATCCGGTGAAAAATACTGTTATGTTGAAAAAAAGCCGAAAATTGTTTTTGTAGTTCTTTATCGAGAGGTGTTTTGTGTACAGGAGCTTGAATTCCTTCAAAAACCCCTTTCAGATAAGCATCAAACCTACCTAATCGAGTACAGTTGAAAAAACCAATAACAATTCTTGAAAAAATAAGATAAGAAGCGAGTGGTTTTGGATAGTATTGGCGAATTAACCAGAGG